>CACXAK010000167.1:3313-6152 GCA_902765655.1 uncultured bacterium
GTAATCAATGCCGGAGCTTATACACATACAAGTGTAGCCATAAGAGATGCTTTATTGGCGGTAAAAATTCCAACAGTAGAAATTCACATTTCGAATATATACAGACGTGAAGAATTCAGACATGAATCAATGTTTGCGGATGTTTGTGTCGGGCAGATTTGCGGGTTCAAAATAGACAGTTATAAACTTGGTTTGCAGGGTTTGGTTAATTTCTTAACCAGTGCAAATGACTAGCTGCATTGATTTTGATTTTCAATTTTTTTTGGATAAAAACATCACATTGGGTGATGGATTATATTTTGTCAGACAAAAGCACAGACTTGACAAAGTATATTTATAATATAGAATGGAACTACACGAAACAACATAGTTTTGGAGGAGTGCCAGAGCGGTTGATCGGAGCAGTCTTGAAAACTGTCGAACGTGCAAGCGTTCCGTGGGTTCGAATCCCACCTCCTCCTAATAAAGAGCAGATAGGTTTATCTATCTGCTTTTTATTTTGCGTAGGTTATGTGCATTTGGAGAACCCAACAAACCGTAAGGTTTGTTGTAGTTTGACGAGTAGTACGGTTTTGTCAGTTTGACTATTTTATTTCCTAAAACTCGCTCGTTGTAGGGGGGGGGGTGCCGGTCGGAAGTGCAACTTTACCGAAAAATCGATTTACTCACTTTTACTCATTATTTACTCACACCGGTCGCTTACTTTCCAATAATAGTAAGAAATTTTAAGTAGATTGGCTTCACTATGCCGATATTATTTACTGTCATATTAGTAAATCCAACCTCTTAAATTTATAATACCCCTTCCATCATATCATTTAGCACAAGTTTTGCTGTGCGAATGGCAGTTGATAAAGATGTTCCTCCATGCCCATCAAAACGCATAATAAATACACCATTTTTTATTGTAGCATTTCTTTCTTGTTGTCGTAATTTTGTTTCAATAGTATCTATTAATTCGCATTTATATCTATAATTATCGCATATATCTTGTGTAAGTTTGCCTTCTTTTTTTAATTTTAGATACCTTTGTCCTAATATTCTCCTGTATTTATATAACTCACTTATTTGAAAATCAACATCTTTTGGAGTTTTGCCTAATATAAAATTATTCTTTAAAGAAAAATCTGTACCACGAATACCTGTAATATTTACATTACCCATTTCGCCAATTGTTGTATGTAATGGAGATTCTTCATAATGTTGTGTAAATCTGGAATTTCTAGAAGCACTATAGGTAGCAATTTTCCCGTGTTGTAATGCTCCTACTCCTTCTGCGCCTGTATTTGATAACTGAACCGATTGAAAATTTTTCCCAGAGTTACCTGCAGAGACAAAAATTCTAATCCCTCTTTTTTGAAGTTTTGAAACAAAGTCTTTGAAATTTGTAAGTTCTTCCAAACCAATTTCACTTAGAGGTTTATCTATTTTTTGATCAATACCTCTAGACATTGAAATGTAGTGAGGGTTAATTTTTTTATCTTCAATATCTTTAATTATTTCTTTGTATATTTCTATTCCACGCTTATCTACATTAATTTCACCATCAATGCAAGGGGTTCTTACATCGTACAATACAATTTTTTCAAAAGGATTTGCTCTTTTAGCACCCATTTGCATAAGATCAAAATGGGACAATTCTCTGAATTCTGGGATATATGTATCACTGCAGTATTTATATCCTTCTGATAAAACTCCTTTGCAACTATCATCTATCATGATATGTTCTAACGGTGTGATTTCAGCTACTTTTATAAATGCACCTTCTTCATTTAGTATCCGGACAACAACTTTACCATCTTTTGTTTCACCTTGTTTTAGCAGATTATAAACTTTGCCGTCTTTTGGATTTGTCCATTCAACACGCGAATAACTATCCTCAATTGTTTCAGACGTCAAACGTTTCAAATCTTGTGGGGTTGCTTTAGGGTATGTTCTTACCACTTCACCTGCTTTGGCTTGACGAATTGCATTTTTATTCATCTGTCTTGCTTCTTTCATTTCTTGTGTACAAAATCTTGGCAATGCAAAACTTTTACCGCTTGGGGCATAGGTTAAAGTCGGATTTATGCCATGAAAAATAGGTTTTTGAGTTCGCAAGACAGTATTTACTCCAGCTTTTTGAACCCATTTTTCAACAATTGGATTAAATATTTTTACTCCGACTTTTTCTAATCCCATAGCAATATTTTCCCCGGTGTATATTTATATAAAGTATTTTTGTTCACAGAAATTGACACATTGTAACAGAGTTTTTGGAAATTGTTACAATCCAACTTTACCAAAAAATGCAAACTATCTGTCTAACGAAACCATACCATCTGTCATTTTACATTTGTCAGTGGTTCGAGCGGGTTGTGAGCAGAGGGCGAAGCAGATTTTGCTTGTGGCTGAAAGCCACGAAAAGCAAAATGCGTAGTCCCGTTTATAGCGAACAACCCAAGACAATCCCACCTCCTCCTCCATTTTTAAAGAACACCCGAAAGGGTGTTTTTTAGATTAGAGAGGGGAGGATGAGAATCCTCCGTTTTGTGGGTTGAACGAGCGAGCCAAGTGCGGAGCCGTCTTGCTTGTTGCACACTTGCAACTAAAAGCAAGACGCGAAGTCACGTCGATAGCGAGCGAAGTGACAGAATCCCACCTCCTCCTCCATTTTTAAAGAACACCCGAAAGGGTGTTTTTAGTTTAGATAGGTGAGGATGAGAACCCTCTGTATTTTATTGAGTAGTTTGGTCGGAAGAAAACAAATGTAGGTTGGGGTTTCTACCCCAACACCACTAAATTGTAGCGGTCGGAACATGATTGATGATTTAAATTCCAAACTACTCCAAAAGTGACT
>CACXAK010000168.1 GCA_902765655.1 uncultured bacterium
GAATTAAAAAATAAAATAGAAGATTCTTATAATCGTATTTGCAAATTAAAAATGGACTATAAAATAATTTAGTATTATTTATTTTTTATCCTTGTAAACCACTCTTGAGGAAGTTTTTTATCTAATTTCATTTCCATAAAATCCGCATACTCCGGATAATCAATTCTTTCTTTTGCAAGTTCGGAAATTACAAAATCACATGAAGAATTATTTTTATTCATTTTATGAAATCCTAATTTTTCATAGAAAGATGCTGCTTCTTTATATGCAACAAGAAATACATCGCTGAATCTGTCTTTTGAAGATTTTAAAACACTTGTCAATAATTTTTTACCTATATTTATTCCACGATATGAAGTTCTTACAGCCAAAGAATCTACATACAAAGTATCATCATCTTTCAATACCCTGTTCAAGTCCAATGGTCTGGTATACAATGCGCCCACCAAATGTTTTTTCTTATCTTTTATAAGTAAAACAGTTGTATCCGGTTGATGAAAATATTTTTTATATGATTCTACACTCGAACTGATATAATCATCATAAACTCTTATATCCAAAGTAGACTTACGACATTTTTCCCAAAACGGATGAGAAGAAGTATTTGCAAAAATATCAAGGAAAAATTTCCCTATATCCTTATAAAATTTATCGGAATAAGACTGCTTATAATCTATTTCCGAACAATACAAAAGACCTTTTGAGCTCCGCATAGTAAACGGTTTTACAGGGCATCTCAGGGACGAAAAAGATATTGAATTGTTAGTACTGTTAACTTGCATGTTTATGTATTAAAATTCAAACATAATTTTTTTTGCGATAAATTTAATTCTTATGGTATACTAAACCTATGAAAAATAAAATTAAAATAGGATTAATCGGATTAGGTACCGTTGGAAGCGGAGTTTATAAAACACTTCAGAATTTTGATAATATAGAAATCGTTAAAATTGCGGTACACAACAAAAAAAAGAAAAGAAATATTGAAAATCTGGACGAAAATATTATTACAGATAATGCTTATGAAGTCGTAAATGATCCGGATATACAAATTGTAGCCGAACTCATAGGTGGTACAGAACCCGCATTTGATTTAATTAAAACCGCAATCAAAAACGGAAAACATATAGTTACGGCAAATAAAGAGCTTCTTGCAAAGCACGGAGAAGAACTTTTTAATTTTGCTCAGGAACATAATAAAGTAATTTTATATGAAGCAGCAATTGCAGGCGGGATTCCTTTAATTATGCCGATTAAAACTATATTAGCAGGAAATAAAATTAACAAAATTAAGGCGATATTAAACGGAACAACAAACTACATTCTGACCAAAATGGATGTTTTAGGTGAATCATATAACGATGTTTTGGTTGAGGCACAAGATTTAGGATATGCAGAAACAAATCCGACCGGAGATGTTGAGGGTTTTGATGCGGCTTATAAAATTACAACACTTGCAACAATTGCTTTCGGTAAAAGGATTAAACTTGAAAATGTTTATCGGGAAGGAATTACAAAAATTCACCCTGAAGATATGAAAGCCGCAAATGAAATGGGCTATAAAATTAAACTTATAGCTTCAGCTGAGCTTGATGAAGAAGGAAACGCAGATGTCAGGGTTCACCCTATGCTGGTCCCAAAGTCAAAAACGCTTGCTCATATTGATTATGTAACTAATGCCGTAACACTAAGTGGGCATCCTGTGGGAGAAATAACCCTTTCAGGTCCGGGAGCAGGGGAATTCCCGACTGCGAGTTCTGTTGTAGGGGATATTCTTGCAATTGTATCCGAAATAGACAAAACAGATTATATTCTGCCTATGATGAGATGCAATCATAACGAAATCGCTAAAATGATTGATATTTCAGAAACAAAAAATAAATATTATCTTTCAATTAAAGCAAAAAATAAAATGGGAGTTATAGGTAAAATCGGGACTGCCTGTTGTTCAAAAAGAGCTCAAAGAAGATTGTGCCCAAATAACGGTAATTACTGAGCTTTGCAAAGAAAAAGCCATACAAAAATTAATTGAAATACTTGAAAATGATGATAATTTTTGGGGTGTAAACAGCTTAATAAGAGTTTGGGTGTAATAATTTATTATTTTACAGACTTATAACCTATGTAAGAAAGGTTTCTGTAATATCCGTCATAATCTAATCCATAGCCAACGACAAATTTATCATCAACATCAAAACAATAATAATCCGGCTCGATATCAACTTTTCTTGTTATTTTTTTATCCAAAAGTGAGCAAAAATTTAATGATTTAACATGAAAATTCATATTTATAAAATCAATTAAAAATTTCGCAGTTAGCCCGGTATCAACAATGTCTTCAATTATCAGGACATTTTTACCATTTAAATCCGGAAGCTTTATATCAACAGCATTAACCTTACCGGAGGTTGTTGTTGAAGAACCGTAACTTGAAAGTCTTATAAATTCCATTTTCAACGGCATATCAAGATATCTGACCAAATCTGCCGCAAAAATAACAGCCCCCTTTAATACGCAAACAGCAACTACTTCTTCACCCTTATAAAAATCATTTAATTTTTCCGCAACTTCTGTCACCCTTTTTTCTATTTGCTCTTTGCTGTACAGAACTTCCAAATCCTCTAATTTAATTTCCATCTTTTTTTACCTCAATTTTGTGAGTTGGCTTTGTTTTTACTTTTATTTTATCACTTAAACCCAAATTTACTGCCCATAAAATTTCATTTCCCTGAGTCAAAAACAATAATTCATCTTTTAAATGATTTGGGATTTTCTTTGCATTCAGATATTTTTTTAATTTTTGATGACCTTCCATACCCATTGGCTGAATAATATCCCCATCCACACGATTACGAAATTCGAAATTAAAATCTACGGAGGAGAGATCCACGAAAACAGTCTCGCCAGAAAACTTATCAATTTTGTCAGGCATTCCATCAAATTCGCGAATATTGACAGTAATTCTTCCATTTTTATACTCTCCTGTTTTATCAATTTTTATAAAAAAATTCTCAGTTTCTTTTTTTTTCAAAAGCTCAATACATTTCTCTGAAACGAAAAGATCATAACCTGATGTTACGGAACATATTCTGCCGGATTTTGAATGGCTGTTATCCAATATAAAATCGTATAATATTTGTATTCTCTTTCTGTCATAATCTTGAGGTACAAGCGGTGTAATAATATTATAAATAAGCCGCATCTGAACAGCTCTTGATAATTCTAAAAAACTTCCCGTAACATATTTTCCGTCAATAAAAATTTTCTTATTAATATATTCCATAAATTCATCAATTATTTTTTCTTCTTCCCTTGCACAAACAGAAAGAGAATTAATTGCCTCAATAACATCAGCATTAATTTGCGCCATTTTGGGTAATATATCATTTCTAATCAAATTGCGTTTGTGTATAATATCCACATTTGAGCTGTCATTATTTGGACTTAATCCAAAATCAGAACAATATTTTTCAATAGAACACCTGTCAACAGTAATGAGTGGCCTGTAATATAAATCCCTGTGCGGAGATATTCCCCGCAAACCAACAATTCCTGTTCCTTTGGAAATTCTGTATAACAATGTTTCCGCATTATCATTTTTATTATGTGCGGTAAAAATCACATTTGAACTGAATTTTTTAGCGCATTTTTCAAAAAAACTATATCTTAAATTTCTCGCTTCGGTTTCAGTGCAGGAAAGCCCATCAGGGAGTTTTTCGCTGTAAAATTCTACTCCGATTTTTTCGCAAAAAATTCTGCAATTTTCTTCTTCCCTGTCACTTTCATCTCCACGCCAATTGTGATTCAGATGAATTGCAACAATTTTATTTTCAGATATGTTTTTTAAACAATTCAATAAACATATTGAATCATAGCCGCCGGAAAATGCTACCAGCAAAGGAATGCCGCATTTATCAAGATTATAATTTTCTAAAAAATTTTTTACGGTTTGCTCAACTAAATTCATTATTTTAAATGTTTTTTAATACCTTCACGAATTTCAAGAACATCTGTACCAAGCTGCTCTAAAACCTGCATTGCAGTTGATTCGGTTTCGGTTGTAATCGCCCATAATAAATCGGATGATTCGATTTTTGTTTTATTAGTTTTTTTGGCGATTTCCCAAGCAGTTTCCAGCACTCGTTTAGCACGTTTCGTAAAAACTATTTCTTTATCAGAATAATCATTACCGGCACCAACCATTCTTCCGACAAAAGTTCTTGCATCTTTTATATTTATTTCCAATTCATTTAAGACAATTGCACCAACACCTGTTGCTTCACCTATAATCCCAAGTAAAAACATCTCAGTACCAACGATATTTTTACCCATAGCACGAGCTTCCTGCTTTGCGAGACGCAAAATTGTCAATGTTTCAGGCATTTCTTTTTCAATTGGTTTAATTATGGTGTGCGCCAAATCGTCATCATTAATTTTAAACTCTTTCAATATATTGTATGCAACACCTTTTTTGGATTTTAAAAGCCCCAAAATCATATGTTCCGGTAAAACCTCTGAAGAACCAAGTTCTTTTGCAGTTTGTTGAGCCAAAGACATTGCAATAAAGGCATTTGGAGTAAATACAATTTGCCTTCCTTCGTATTCTGCACTTCTTGACTGAATTTTAGACAATTTATTCTCAAATTCGGCATCAGTAATCCCAAATTGTGCAAGAATTTTTGATAAAGATGAATTTTTATCTTCTAAAATTGAAGAAATTATTTGCTCTGTCCCCAATATTTCAAAACCTGACGCTGAAAGTTTTGAAACCGCACGCTCCAGAACTTTTGAGGATTCGAAATTATCAAACAAAGTATCTGTTTCTTTTGTCAAATCAATTTCCGGTTCTTTATTTTCATCTACTTCCGGATGAAAATCCTTTTTTACTTTTCTCTGAACAAGTTTTTCTATCAGCGGTCTTGATTTATCTATATCAAAACCCAAAGTTTCAAGGTAGGTCGAAATTTTTGAATGTTTATCATTAATCACCGCCAGAACAATATGCTCATAATGCACTGTTGAATTTCCTGATTCATTAACAAGATCCATAATATGCTCATAATGCACTGTTGAATTTCCTGATTCATTAACAAGATCCATTGTCCTTTGTAAAATACGCTTGAAATCATCACTAAATGGGATAGAAGATGTCATATCCGATTCTTCTATATTCAAGCTCATATATATTTCCTGAGCCAATCTGTCATAAGTAATGCCATAAGAATTAAAAATTCTTGCACAAAAACCTTTTGCTTCTTTTACAACAGCAAGCAGCAAGTGTTCGGACAAAACTTTATCAGAATGATCATAAATTGCAATATTCTGAGCTTCAGCAATAACATTAAGTGCTTTTTCGGTGAATTTTTCAAGCATAATTATTCTTCGTCTTCGTCTAATTCTTCTTCATCTAAAATTTTATCAACATATTCTGAAACTCTGTCAAATTCTTCATCATCTTCAATAGTTTCAAAATAGCTTGTTCCGTCTTCTTCTTTATATGTAGTGATAATAGTATCATACATATCACCTTCTTCTTCAACTGACATATCAGCAAGAATAGCATACTGTTTGTCCTCAAAGTCGATAATATCGTACAATGCGCATTTGATAACATTACCTTCTTCATCTGTTAATTCAATCAAATTGTTTTCTTCTTCTGCCATTTTTTTACTCCTTTATGTTTTAAATTGTTATTATATTCTTGATAAATACTGTTCTAATATT
>CACXAK010000169.1 GCA_902765655.1 uncultured bacterium
CAACAAAAGACCATCAGGATTGTTCTTTGCTTGTCGAAATTGTTGAAAAATTAGGAGCAAAACCATTATTTACAACCCCTGAAAAACATGATGAGGCAGCCGCTTTAATTTCTCATATGCCGATGCTGATTGCTCAGGCAATTTTTAAAACTGCTCAGGATAGTGAGCTTGCGCTAAAAATGGCATCTTCCGGATTCAGAGATATGACGCGTCTTGCGCTTTCCAATACTGAAATGGCAAATGATATGATTTCTATGAATTCTGATAATATAGAGCAGTCAATTTTAAAATTATATAAATCAATTGGCGAGATTACAAAAGACAATTACTTATCCCAAGTAGAACAAATAAAATCAAAAAGATCAAAGATGTTTTTATAATTTTTGAGTTATTCTTATAATTCTTGCTTTAGGATCTTTTAATTTTTGCCGTAAATCGTTAATAACTTCTTTTACCTGCTCTTTTTCATAATATTCGGTTGAAAATATTTTAATGTTTTCTTTTTGTTTACTGTAAAAGGATAAATAGTATGAAGTATAACCTTTTGCATACATGTTACCTGAAACGTTGTTCGGAATATATGTAGGATATTCGATATTAGAAATCGCAATCAGATCTTCGCTTTTTTTTGAATTGAGCATATTTGTTCTTTCGACATAGCAATTGTCTTTTGATTTGTCACAAACAAGGGTTTCTTCTTTGTAATTTGTAAATAAGCCGACAATAATTCCGATAACTAATAATGTCAAAATTGCAAGCGTAATGAAGTTGCGCTTCCCTTTATTTATTGTTTCAAGTGATGTTTTATCCATTTTTTCTCTCCTGTTTTAATTTATCATAAAAAATCATTGTTGTATAATAATTTTATGGAGAAAAAACTTGTAATATTTGATTTGGACGGCACATTATTAAATACACTTGATGACTTGACCGACAGTACAAATTTTGTGCTGAGCGAATTTGGTTACCCCAAAAGGACTATCGGTGAAGTTCAGCGCTTTGTAGGTAACGGAGTTGCCAAACTTATTGAGCGTGCTGTCCCCGGGGGTTGTAAAAATCCGAATTATGAAAAATGTATTGATTTGTTCAAAGAAAATTACAAAATTAATATGCGTAATAAAACCGTGCCATACTTAGGGATTATTGAAATGCTTGAAAAATTAAAATCATTTGGGATAAAAACTGCTGTTGTATCGAACAAATTTGATGATGCTGTGAGGGATTTATGTAACAAATATTTTAATAATTTAATAGATTTTAGTGCAGGCGAAAATGAATCAGCAGGCATAAAGAAAAAACCTGCTCCCGACACTGTTATAAAAGTATTGGAATATTTTAAAATAGAACAATCGGATGCAATTTATGTCGGAGATTCTGAAGTCGATATTCAGACGGCGAATAATTCGGGGCTTGATTGTATAAGTGTATTATGGGGTTTTAAGAATCGAGAATTTCTCCAAAGTAACAGAGCAAAAATTCTTATTTCACAACCGGATGAAATTTTTAAATACTTGTAATATAATAAGCAAAGCACATAAAAAGGAAGTATAAAAATGATTATAATAATGGAAAAAACGGCGACTCAAGCTAACATTAAAGCCGTAATGGATATATTAAAAGAACACGGATTTCGTGCAATTCTGCATGAAGGTGCAGTCCATACCGTCATAGATGCTTTGGGCGACAAAACATCTCTATCTCCTGATCGTCTTGATGCTATGGAAGGGGTTAGTCATGTAAAGCTAATTCGTGAACCATACAGAATGGCGTCTCGTGACAGAAAATCCGAAGATACTGTTATTGAATTTGAAAACGGAGTAAAAATAGGCGGGGCAAACAGACCGGTATTTATGGTTGGCCCATGTTCTGTCGAAGATGATTATGACGGACTTTTACAGGTTGCAGTTGCAGCAAAAGAGTTGGGCTGTCAGTTTTTAAGAGGCGGGGCTTTTAAACCAAGAACTTCTCCTTATGATTTTGACGGATTAGGGGAAAAAGCGCTTAAATATCTGGCAAGAGCAAAAGAAGAAACGGGTTTGCTTGTTGTAACAGAATTGATGGATTCAAGTGATTTGGCTATGGTTTGCGATTATGCTGATGTTATTCAAATCGGGGCAAGAAATATGCAAAATTTCCGATTGCTTAAATCTGTCGGAAAATGCTCAAAGCCGGTTGTTTTAAAGCGCGGTCCTGCAAGTACCATCAAAGAATTTTTACTTGCTGCTGAGCATATAATGTATCACGGTAACGAAAAAGTCATACTTTGCGAGCGCGGAATAAAGGGCTTTGATTCTTCTTATACAAGAAATGTTCTCGATATAGCAGCAATTCCTGTTATAAAGAAATATTCACATTTGCCTGTTATAGTTGACCCGAGTCACGGTACAGGTCAAAGATATTTAATTGAGACAATGGCAAAAGCAGGTTTGGTTGCAGGTGCAGATGGTGTTATGGTAGAAGTTCATGCTAATCCTGCAAAAGCGTTAAGTGACGGGAAACAAAGTCTTTCAATACCGCAGTTCAGAGAAGTTTTCGAAAGATTAAATTCCATAATTGATGTTTTACATCTCGAAAAAAGTACAGTAATTCCTAAAGTCGATTAAATAACTTAATATTTGTAACAATTTTGCCTGCCATTTTCAAATATGATAATTTGTTAATGGGAGAGAGTATTATGAAAAATATTATTATATATTCAACAAAGAAAACTTCTGAGTTTGCAGAAATTGTTGCCGGTATTGAAGATGCTGATGTAAGAATTGAAGATGCAAAAGCTTTAAAAGATTATGAATCTTTAAATCCCGGAGTTATTGTTATTGAGGATGTCCCTGATATAAAAGATGTTCTTGCAGTTACTAAATTTAAGTATCCAATCTTGTTCGTTGGTGAAGCTTTCAAGGGTTCAACCGTTCGTTCTGTTGCATTCGATTATGTTAAAGCTCCGCTCGATAAGCAGGAAGTTCTTGTGAGAACAAAAAATATGTTAAAAATCAAAGAATTAAGAGATAAATTAAAAACTCTTTCTACGACGGATGAATTAACAGGGTTGCATAACAGAAAATATCTTCTTGAACGCATGGAACAGGAAATTTCAAGAGCAAAAAGATATGCGACTCCGTTGTCTTTGCTTCTTTTTGATTTGGATTTCTTTAAGTCAGTAAATGATATTTATGGTTATGAATGGGGTGATGTCTTATTAAAATCTATTGCGGATAAGTTAAGACAGGTAAT
>CACXAK010000170.1 GCA_902765655.1 uncultured bacterium
TTTAAAACGTTTGTCTGCATATGGGGTCATTGATATGTATACTGGGCTTAAGCTGCTCGATTCAAAAACGCTTGAAGGTATGCAGCGCAATGGAGTTTTTAATAAACCGATAGAAAAAGTTGTAAAAATTGTATCGAATTATGAAAATACAATGATGCCGGTCGACAGGGAATTTTTAAAAATTTTATCAAAATTTTCCCAAAAGCACCCGAATTATACTCTTTCTCAGACATTAAAGGAACTTTATCCACATCACAAAAAAGCATTATTAAGGGCACAACAGCCGATTTTTGAAGAAATAATGCGTCTTGCCTGTGATTTGCCCCAAAATTTGTATGAAGAATTTTCTGAGCTTATGAATATTACTAATAAAAGATTATTAAACGATCCTGTTGTGTTGCCGTTTAGTGAACGTGAGTTTTTGTATAAATTAAAGCGTATCGGTGAAGATATGGAATATAAAAGCAATAGCCACGAAATGCATTCAATGAACAAATTAATTTCTATCGCCTCTAAAATATTTCATAATGAGCCAAAAGGAACAAGAACTTACGGACGTAATATTAAAAAGAAATTAGAAATGCAGATGGAACCTGAGATATTAAAAAGAAATTCCTCAAATCTTGCAGAATTTAAGAAATTTTTTGAAGTATCACCATTAAGAAAGAATGAAGATATTATCAGGTTACTCGAAAATACAAGCGCAAAAATTCACGGATTCCCGGCATTTGCAAGTTTCGAAAGAAAATCATTTATCCACGAATTAAAAAAGATTACACGAAAATTAAAAAACAGAAAATTTGCCCAACAATTTTCTGATGTGGCAGAAAAATTGCCAACATCAAAGCAGAATGTATCTGCGTTTATTGTTAAATTTGCGGATGAAAAAAATGATAAAATAGGTGCAAATATGCTTATGGGAGGTGTTTGTTCTGTCGATCATTTAGTTGCCAAGAAAAATGGCGGGGCAAACCGTCTTTCTAACTATGGTCTTTGCGGGGCTGAAATTAACAGGCAAAAAACTAATATTTATTTTGATACGTGGGTCAGAATGCATCCGGAAACAAGAAAGAATTGCCAAAAATATGTCGATAGATTGATTGAACTGTACAAACAAGGATGCTTTGAGAAAGTCAGCAAATCTCAAAAAAATAAAAGAATTGACAAATCTTATATTGAAGATTTTGCCAAAACTATATATGATATTTCGCCTGAAGAAAACAGGATAAAATTAGATATTAGCAAACTTTACGAATAGTTGTGCTATAATTGTCTAAAACGAGGTATAATTATGGGTCAGATTATAAAAAGAGAGCATATAGCAGATTTTGTTGACAAATTGCATAAGAGCGGTAAAACGGTTGTAACAACAAACGGTTGTTTTGATATTTTACATGTCGGGCATGTAAGATATTTACAAAAAACAAAATCATTTGCTGATTATTGTATTGTACTTTTGAATTCAGATAAATCCGTTCGCAGTATAAAGGGTGAAGGGCGTCCAATTAATAACGAAAATGACAGAGCAGAAATTCTTTGTGCATTATCATGTGTTGATTATGTTGTGATGTTTGACGAAGATTCTCCTGCAAATCTGCTTGATGAAATTAAACCGGATGTCTACACGAAAGGTGCTGATTATACAATGGAAACTCTCCCTGAAGCGGATATTATGCGCAAAAATAACACAAAAGTTGAATTTATAGCATTTGTAGAAGGCAAATCAACCACGAATGTCATCAAGGCGATAAAACGATAACTCGATATGTGAACTTAGTGCCTTCCTTCATTACTGCTTTTATAATCCATGTGAAGAACTTAAAATCTAAGCGACCTAAAAACGATGTTGGGGTAGAAATTCCAACTTACACTTAAATCCCTTAGTGCCTTACTGCCTTACTGTCTTAAATAAAAGCTATCTTCCTATTTCAACTGCCTTTTGAGCCATTGATTTAGTTACGTTTACAAGTGCAAGGTTTGCTTCATAAGCTCTCTGAGCCATAAGTGCGTCTGCTATGTCGACCATTGCATTTACGTTTGATGTTCTTATATATCCGTTCTCATCGGCATCAGGGTGTCCCGGCTGGTATATTTTTTGTCCTAAAGTCGGATCTTCAACTACTCCTGAAAAATTTACGCCCCCTTGAGCATAAGGAAGTGTTCCTACTCCGAAAACGTCTTCTTTCATAGTGTTAAGTAATCCATGGAATGATAAATCATCAGTTGCGTTTAAAACAGGGATTTTTCTGACATAGTTTGGAGTATCAAGGTTTGCGATATTCTTTGCGTGAATATCGATTCTTTTACCGTGAACTCTTAATGCGTTTCCGCCTATGTCTATTGATTCAAATATACCCATTTTTTGCCTCCTTACGGATTATTATTTACCGACGTTTATTACGGTTTTCATTTCTGTGATAATGTTAGACATTCTGCGTGTTGCCATTGAATACAAAATTGCATTTTCCTGAATTTTTAATAATTCATTTGCGGAATTTACCGGTTCTTCGGTTCTTTCTGTCGCAATAGCAGATGGGCCGAGTTTTTCTGACAATCTTGTTTCAAGCGGACTGTTCATCGTACTCAAATATTGACTGAAATCAATATCCTGTCTGATGTATCCGGGAGTGTCAACGTTTGCAATGTTTGAACCCAATGCACGCTGCTTTTGTGCTATCAGGTCCATCATTAATGAAACTCTACCCATACTGTCTAACGGTGTATACATTTTTTACCTCTATGCTTCTCTTATGTTAATTGCTTTGTTATACATTTGATCTGCGGCTTTAAGTATTTGCATACTCGCAAGCATTGATGCATTTAATCTTAAAAGTTCATTAGCAGATTCATATACGCTGACATTACCTCTTTCAAGACAGGCCTGTTTAAAGCAATCATGGTCTTTTACCATGTATGCTCGTCCTGCGTCTTCTGATGGAATTAATCTGTTCATATCTGTTCTTTCCATTCCGTCAGGATTTTCAAATCTTATAAGCGGAATGTGACCGATTTTTTTTGCTTCATCGCCGTGGAAATTGTAATAAACAACATCGCCGTTTTTCTTGATTTCAAATTTCAGGCAGTTTGCGGGAATTTTTATCCCGTCACCAACAAGCCAACCGTCACTAGTTATCAAATATCCGTCCTTGCCCGTTCTGAATGCTCCGTCACGGGTATACTGAACTTGACCGCTCGGTGAAGTTACAGGAATATAACCTGGGCC
>CACXAK010000171.1 GCA_902765655.1 uncultured bacterium
TTGGGGTCAGTAGTATCTACTCCAATCGCAAATCCTTCTTTTAAAACAGTTGTTTCAAAGCAAATGATAAATCTTTTTGCTTCCCCGAAAAAATCACTGGCAATAACCATTTTATTCATATTACTTTCCTCCTCTTGACAATTATTATTATATCAAATTATGGGAAAATAACAATAGTCAGATTAAACAAAAAATGGATTTAAATTTTATGCAACATATATATTGACATACAAAGTGGCGCGGGACCGGCGGCCACGCGCCACCCAATTCTTACTCCCAAGTTCTTACTCCCAAAAGAATCAAAACATTCAAAATATTGCCAAAAGCAAAAACTCCCATATCTTCAGGAATTGCTTCCCACACTTCAGGATAAAGACTGCAGACGCCGCTGAGAAACATGCCACCCCAGTTACCACCACATGCAGTACAGAATTTCAACCATGCCTTTGTATCGCCATCAAATTTTCTTGCTTTAAAGCAAAGAGCAACAACTTCTTTACCTTGGTCACCCCAGTTTTCAACCAAAGTCCGCTGTGCTTCCTCAATGGTGTTGTAAAGTTCAATATTTGTCATTTAAATCACTTCCTTTCTTTTGATAATATTATTATATCAGATAGTAATTAGAATGTCAAGTTAAATTCTGCATCTAACCATAAATCTACACAATACAATACTTCAACAGTGATTCTATCCTCGTCACCGCCTTCCATAACTTCTGCTACCCATTTCCAATTTTCAAAGAATTTTTCTTTAAGACTAGGATAAAGGAAACATGCTTTATAGATACGATTTAAGATTTCTTCTTTAGTTTTCATTTAAATCACCTCTACTTTTGGTCCCTTGCCTTTTTCTCTTGCGATTTCTTCAAACTTTCCCCAAGCGTAATTATCCCAATATTCTTTAATATCTTCATAAGAGCAAAAGCCTTCTCTCTGACAAAACATAATTGCACCAAAAGCCATTGCTCTGCAATTCATCACTTCTTCTCGAGTATTTGCAAACATTTTAGCAACTTCTAATCTTTCTCCAACATATTCTTTAATAATTTCAAAATCAATCTTCATTTTTATCTCCTTTTTTATTTCCTTACCTTGTAAATACATTATAACAAATAAATTTTAGTTTGTAAAGTACAAAAAATGGGATAAAATAAATAAAAATTTGTGCAAAAATGCTATTGACAAAAAGGCTGGTCATGTGTTATAATCAAAATTTCGGCGCGGTTCGCCAGGAGCGCGCCGACAAACAAAAGGGGGTAGGTCTTCATACCTACCCCTACGACTATGGCGGTTAAGGTCAGGCGAGGACGAACCTCGTGACCTTGCCTGCCTTTACCTTGCGGACACGCTCGTCCTCAACGAGTTTCTTCAGAAGTGCGCTCGCTCTCTGGCAAGTCACACCGACCGCCGCACCAACCTCGGTAGCAGTCATACCCTCATCTACCTCTGCGAGGGACTCGACAATACCCTCCATCAGAATCTGACCCTCTTTCTGAGTCTTAGTCGGTCCACGCTTACCACTGCCTCTCTTGGCAAGCTGTTCCTTGAGAGCCTCGAGCTTCTCAATAACCTCAGCATCAACATCACCAGCGATTGCACGGTCAATAGCTACTGCATAAGTCATCTTCGTCATACTTAACACCTCTTTCTTTTTAAAATTTGTTTTTTTGTTTTCCTTTATCTTATATATTTATTATACTATAAGATTTTACTTTTGTCAATATGAAATTTTTATTTTTTAAAGAAAAGTTAGCGTTTCGGTACTTCCGAGCGGACGCCAGCCCTGTATCCCATTTGCTTTTGTACGACTATCCATGGTTCACGTACTCGTCTATCAGACTCAGCTCTTGGGGCTTGCCCTTTTCTTTATATTATTATTATTATAACAGATTAACGGTTACAAGTCAAGCCTTTTTTAAAAGATTTATCACATGTGAGTTATCTAAATTGGGGATGTGCTAACCGCCTTGACATTCGGCTTTCTTTCCCTTACCTTGTAAATATATTATATAAAAATTTTTATGATTTTGCAAGAGGGAATAATGACTAAAATTATAGGATTATTAAGGTTGAATTTTATATGATTTTTTACTTGACAAAAAGTGCGGCGGGTGGCATAATAGTGCATTTCGCCGCGGTTCGAGGACCGCGGCCCGCAGAAATTAATCTACAGACCGTTTTTATTTGTCAACCATAATAATAAGCTAAACTCAAATCTTTTTTTGCGACATTCATTGTAGCATCTTTATTCCATTTAATAGAAATAATATTTTCAATAGGGAAAAAAGTATTATCATCTTCTTGTAAATATTTTACACCAATCATTAAATATTCTGGTACTGAATAGCGAATAAAATCTGGTGCTACAAAAGGAAAATGAGCATCATAATGTTTTTTTCCATCAATAGTAGTAAATTCTGCAACATAATGTTCTACTAAAACATTTTCTTTATTCCAATTCCACATTATTTTTTATTCTCCTCTCTTGTTGATAATATAATTATATCAGATTTATTTTATTTGTCAATAGTTATCTAATAATATAATTATGAAACAAGCATTTACAAAATGTTTTTATGCTAATAATTAATTTAAAATTCCAAATCATTTCAATCTCATACCAATGATTTTCTTCCATGTACCATGAAGGAAATTTAGGTGTTTTTCCGAAATGGTAATAAACAAATTCAACAGTCTCAACACCATCTATTTTAATTGCCCAAGTAGTTTTATACATTTTTATCTCCTTTCCTCTTGACAATTATAATTATACTAAATTATAGGAATAATACAATAGTCAAAATAAACAAAAATCGCGCCAAAAATTTATGCAACATTCCAGTATTGACAAAAAATGGCGCGGGGCGGTGTCCGCGCGCCACAAACAAAAAGCACCCCCGAAGGGGTGCCCGCACAAGAAAGGAGGAAACCAAATATTGAAAATTGATAGGGTAGGTGGGGAATCGAACCCCACCAAATCCAATACCCTAGCAGGTCAGTCGACCGCATAGAAGCGGACGACCTTGCCTACCTTGTCCTTGCGGACAGTGCCACCCTCGACCATCTGGCGAAGGATAGCGGAAGCCTTCTGGCAAGTCACACCGATGGACTGACCAACCTCAGTGGCAGTCATACCGTCCACCTCGGCTCTAAGGTTCTCAAGGATAACATCCTTGTGACCCTCATTCTCCTTCTGAGTCTTAGTCAGACCCTTGTG
>CACXAK010000172.1 GCA_902765655.1 uncultured bacterium
TGACGGAACAAAATTTGCTTCCCAGGGGCAGCAAAGAACAATCGTACTTGCACTAAAACTTTCAGAGTTGGATATAATTACCGAGAAAACGGGGGATGAGCCCATATTACTTTTAGATGATGTATTGGCCGAACTTGATGATATAAGACAAAATTACCTGTTAAAATCTATTTCTAAAAATACGCAAACAATAATTACATCCGTAGATACTTTACTTTTTGAAAATGAATTTTTAAATGATGTTCAAATATACAAAATCGATAAAGGTGAAATTATAAAATAGTAATTATAAAACAATTTGCGTGCCCAAAATTATTTTTTGGCTGTCAGGAGCATTATCGTTTTGACAAAATACGTAATTCAGAATAAATCTTAACGCCTGACCTTTGATAAACCAATTTATACCGGCCGTATATTCTCGTTTAATATTTCCTGAGACAGTTCTGTCAGGATCAAACTGATCAATTCGGGCTATCAACTGTAAATACGGTTTTACTTTCCACCCGATAGTATACGCAAATCCACCTGCCTGCTTATTACTTAAAGCAGCTCCGCCATTATATCCGTCAGCTATTGCGGCCTCAAAATTTGTCCATAATCTTTTGTGTTTATAACCTACATAGACGGTACCTACTGTATAATTAAAATCATTATGACCTGCATTTATACCACCGCCAATTGTAAGTTTCCCATATTTACCATCGCTTGACCCAAACGGTTTTATATTGAACAATCCGATAAAATCAATTCCCGGCATTCCACTTGTCAAAGTTCTTCCGGATGAGCCAAGTGATAAACTATAATCCGCATATTCGTAGTTCCCTAACAATTTTACGGAAGTTGTTCTCAAATTCCCAAAATTTCTGGCAATTTGAGATCTGTGCATAAACGGTAAAGTATAAGTACTGCTCCCGCCTTCAATTCCGACTTGACCTCTTGCACGACCAACCTGAATCTTATGATGCGGGATTTTATTATAAGTGACATACATATCAGACCACATACTATCAACATAACTTTTTCCTTCTTGAGGGATAGGCATTAAGCTAAACCTATATTCAAAGGCCTTGTCTTTTGTCACCCCGAAGAAACCGACTTCAGTTGTCAATTCATCATATTTTGTTGAATAATTATGTGGATTAAATAAAGCAGATATCGAGCCCCTGTTTGAACCAAAAAATTCGATACGTCCGCCATTTTTAAATTTATGAGTCAAAACATCCTTTAATAAATATGACGGAACATCAGTACGTGATATTTCAGTTTTTAGCACCTTTTGTAAAAATGTTTCTTCTTCATAAGACTCCTGAGAATCATTTGCAGCATTTACCTTATTTGTAATTTCAAAAAGCAGCTCCGCGCCATCAGTAACATTATCCTGAGTATAATCATCACTTTTTATCGTAACTTCATTTTCCTGTGTATTTTCAAGAAGCTCAAGGGCCAGATATTCATTTTCAGCTCTTACAGCATTTGGAATCATAAACAGGGTAAATATAAAAATTATCGGCAAAAATTGTTTCATTTTTTAATTATATCATGCAATGTTGTAGAATTTCTCATTTTTTTATTGTATATTTATTTTTATGAAAAATAAAACAGAAATTTTTAAAAATTTAAATATACAAGCCCCGATTGTTGAAGCTCTTAAAGCAGCTTATAAAAACCCGACCTATCAATTTCATATCCCCGGACATACAAAAGGGCTTGGGACATTATCTGACTTTAGGAATTTAGTTGGTAAAAAAGCCCTGCAAGTTGATACGACAGATGAATTTGATAATTTAGGGACATTAACTCCGGCTACAGGACCTATAAAAGAGGCGCAAGAATTAGCAGCAGAAGCATTTGGTGCCAAACGAACATTTTTTCTGCTTAACGGTTCGACAATAGGAAACCTTGCAATTGCAATGGGGTTAACGAAACAAGGACAAAAAGTAATCGTTAACCGCAACTGTCACCGTTCTATTTTAACCGGTTTAATAATTTCCGGAGCTGATCCTTTGTGGGTATTACCTGAAAAATTTTCGCAATGGGGGCTTTGGGGAAATATTAAAGCCGAAGACATTGAAAAATTATTAGACGAAAATGATGATATTTCGATGGTTTGGATTACAAATCCGACTTATGAAGGAGTTGTATCAGACGTGAAAGCTATCGCAGACATCTGCAAAAAATATGATGTACCTTTAATTGTAGATGAAGCACACGGGTGCCTTTGGAATTTTAACTCAAAATTACCTGAAACATCTTTAAAACTTGGTGCAGATATTGTTGTTCATTCATTACATAAAACAGGCGGGAGTATGAGTCAGTCTTCAATGCTGCACATCAGTAAAGATTCGAAAATTAACGCTGACGATGTTGAAAGAGCGTTGATGTTACTGCATACAACAAGTCCGTCATTAATGCTTTTAGCTAGTCTTGATGCTGCCAGAGCAAACTTGCAAAGCACAAAAGGTCAAAAACAGTTAAACAGAGCCATATCAAATGCCAAATATTTACGTTCTGAAATTGATAAAATGGAACACATCCATCAGCTAAAATCTGACTTTGGCTATAAAACAGATGTTACAAAAATATTTATCAAAGCAGACGGACTTTCAGGGAAAAGGTTAGAATCTATCCTGGAAATAGATTTTGGGATTGAAGTCGAAAGCGCAAGTGACGAAGGGATTTTAATATTAAGCAATATCGGGAATAAACGATCAGATTTTGAATATTTGGCAGATTGCCTGCATAAAATTGATACCCACAACTATAAAGATATATATTATATGGAAAATAAACGTCATATGCCAATGCTTGTACCTATTATCAAAAAGAGCTTGCGTGATGCATATTTTTCCGAAAAAGAAATTGTACCAAAAGAAGAGGCAATTGGAAGATTATCAGGAGAAGTCGTTGCAGAATGTCCTCCAGGGATTTCAATTTTACTTCCAGGAGAACTTATAACAGAAGAGCATTTACCATACTTAACAGATTATCAGACTATTGAAGTCTTAAAATAATTTTATATAAATACTAATTGTAACAAAATGTTAAGAATATAAGAAAAAAAATTAAAGTTCCCAAACATGTTGTCCGACATGAGAAATATAGGAAACGAGAACAAGAAAGGACAGCTACAAAAATGGGAATGAGTGCATCACAAGCTAGATTTCTCAGTTTGACCGCTCGTAAGACTAACGTCGAATACGAAGGGCA
>CACXAK010000173.1:0-3191 GCA_902765655.1 uncultured bacterium
AGAGACCTTATCTAAAGATTTTGTATGAACAACAATGTTATTTGAAATTTCATAGCGGTCAAACACTCTTTTATTATTTACATAATTATATATAGGGGTAGCATTAAAGTTTGCTGTTTTTATGTAATCCCCGTTGGCAGTATTTATATTAGCTTTGAGATAATCATATATTTTGTTGCAAATTTCTTTGTTCTTTTTGGATGCTTCCTGCATAGATTTTTTATCAGATGTTTTTACATTGATTGAAAACTCAACAGTGTCAGGAGAAACTTCTTTTTCAGTTGAATAAGAGACACTAAGTGTACCTTTCTGACAAACAGGTGTAGCATCCGCATCCGCAGGCAGTAAAGTTAACGGAAACACAAACAAAGAAACAGCAAGAGCTGAAATTGTAAAAATCTTTTTCATAATACACTCCTTAATAAATTATTTTAAATTACTTAATTTGATATTTTCATCTTCTTCATGTTTTTCAGACATTGGAGAAGTAACAGCCGGATTATCATTAACTTTTGATGTTTTTTGAAATGAATCAGCACTCTTCATCATAGAATTAATTTTTCTCATGTCCGAACTTATACGTGCCTTTTTCATAATCATACTTAATTCAGCATCAGATAAAGAATCAGGGGATTCAAATGATACAGGCAGCTTCCCGTTTGAAATTATAAAATATGACAAAGCTGTTATACCCCACAGCAATACACCCTGAAACATATTTAAACTCGGGAATGATAATAAATTTACAAGATATTTATTCCACAAGTGCATTGCAACAACACCGGGGAACATAACAAAACCGGCAAACAGACAGCATATAATAAAAGCTGTCATTATCAAACCTCTAAAACCGTTTATCTGAAAAATTTTCATACATTCATATCCTTTTACTTTATCATTTCAAGAAAATCATTTTCTGTCAATATTATAACACCTAAATTTTGTGCTTTGTCTAATTTTGAACCTGCATTAGCTCCGGCAAGCACAAAATCAGTCTTTTTAGATACAGATGACGACGTTTTACCGCCATGAGATTTTATTATATCAGATGCCTCATCTCTGGTCATGTTCTCTAAAGTTCCGGTTAACACAAATGTTTTACCTGCTAATTTGTCAGATTTTGGTTTTGCTTTACCGCTTGGATTTATCCCTAAAGATTTTAATTCTGCCAGCAATTTTAAATTGTTTTCGCTATGGAAATAATCATATACAGATTTTGCAATTATTTCACCTATTCCATCAATTTGTGCTAATTGTTCTAATGACGCATTTTCTAAATCGCCAAGCGTGGGGAATTCACTTGTTAAAATATCTGCCGTTTCCTTTCCGACATGTCGAATACCTAAAGCAGTAACAAGACGATTAAGCGGTCTTGTTTTACTATCCTGAATTGACATATAAATATTAGACGCAGATTTTTCCTGTACCAAATCAAGCATCATCAGATCCTGCGGAAGTAATTTATACAAATCAACAGGATTTGAAATCATTTTTTTGTCATAAAGCTGAGCAATTAAAGATGGCCCGACTTTATCAATATCCATTGCCTCTTTTGATGCCCAATATTCAATTTTAGCGCACATTAAACTTTCACAATCCGGATTTGAACAATATAATCCGACTTGTCCTTCTTTTTCAATAAGTTCGCTTCCGCAGGAAGGACACTTTGTAGGCTGAGAATACACAGGTAAATTCTCATGGTCTGCATTTTCTACAACCTTTATTACTTTCGGTATAATTTCAGCAGCCTTCATAATCAAAACTTCATCCCCTATACGGATATCGAGCCGCTTAATTTCATCAAAATTATGCAAACTTGCCCTTGATACAGTCGACCCTGCAAGCAAAACCGGCTCTAAAACTGCAACAGGAGTGACTACACCTGTTTTGCCCGTGTTTAGTTCAATATCAAGGAGCTTTGTTTTTACTTCCTCTGGCGGAAATTTAAATGCAGTTGCCCATTTTGGAGCTCTTGCAGTGAACCCTAAATCTTTTTGTATCGCAATATCATTAACCTTAATTACGACCCCATCAGTTGCATAATCAAGTTCAAAACGCTTTGAATCCCATTCATGCAGGTATTCAATAACTTCTTTTATATTTTTAACAAGCCGAATATTTGGATTGACCTTAAATCCTAATTCTTTCAATCTTTGAATACTGTCATAATGGGTTTTATAAGTTTTATCAGCATCATCTTCAAAAATAGCCGTATAAGTAAACATTGATAAATCACGCTTAGCAGTAATAGTACTGTCTAGCTGTCTTAATGATCCGCTTGCAGCGTTTCTTGGGTTCGCAAAAACTTTTTCCCCAGAGCGCAATGCATCCTGATTAAGCTTTTCAAAAGAAGATTTTGGCATGTATATTTCACCACGTACCTCTAGATTTTTGGGTTCAAAAAGTTTTAAAGGTATCGCTTTAATTGTTTTCAGATTTTGTGTAATATCTTCCCCTGTAACCCCGTCGCCCCTTGTTACACCTCGTACAAAAACACCGTCTTCATAGGTCAAAGCAATGGCAAGTCCGTCAATTTTTAGTTCGCAGACAAGTTCAAGTTCCCTGTCATACTCTTTGCAGACTCTTTCATACCATTTTTCCAAATCTTCGGCATTATATGAGTTATCCAAGCTATATAAGCGATATTTATGTTTATGCGGGAAAAATCTTTCACTAACAGAGCCAACTCTTTGAGTCGGAGAATCAGGAGTTTTGAACATCGGATATTTTTCCTCAAGATCTTTTAATTCTGCAAAAAGTTTATCATACTCAAAATCGGTCAAATAAGGATTTTCATTTACATAATACTCATAATTTGACTTGTTTATCTCATTTTTCAAATAATCAATGCGTTCTAAAATATCCATACTAACCCTACATAGCCATCAATAATTCTCTGATAACCTTTGTTGCAACTGCAGTTGAAGCACCGCTTGCGTCATAATCAGGAGCAAGTTCGACAACATCAGCGCCAACAATATTAAAATCAGACAAATATTTAAACCATTCGTTTAATTCTTTAAATGTCATTCCACCGGCTTCAGGAGTACCTGTTCCGGGCATAATTGAAGTATCAAGACAATCTAAATCAACCGTTACAAAAATATTTTTACATTTAAGGCAGTCAAGGTCGGAAAATTTATGACAAAGAGTATTGTAATTTTTCATAAATTCCCATTCTTCCTTCATAC
>CACXAK010000173.1:3257-5411 GCA_902765655.1 uncultured bacterium
ACTGTGCGACATTTCTTCTCCCAAATATTCTTCTCTCAAATCAGTATGAGCATCAAAATGCACAATTGAAAGATTATCAACATACTTTGAGATTGCCTGAATTTCAGGCAAAGTAACAAGATGTTCACCGCCTATACCAAAAACTCTTTTCTTGTCTTTATAAATATCTTCAACGTTTTCCCTAATTTGTTCAAGTGTCTTGTATGTATTACCAAGAGGAAACTCCAAATCTCCCGCATCATGAAAATTTACATCCGCAAATTCTTTGTCAAAAACAGGAGAATATTCTTCCAACCCCCAGCTTGCCAATCTTATCTGCTCAGGTGCGAATCTTGACCCGGAGCGATATGATACAGTCCCGTCAAACGGCAAACCCAACATCACAATATCTGATGAATTATAATCAGGATTCTGCGCCATCCAATTTCTGTCTAAAAAAGGTCCTCTAAGCATATTTTACTCCTTACAAAGTAAATTCTACCACAAATATAACATCAAAAAAGACCTGAACAATGTTCAAGTCTTTGTAAACTTTCTATCAACCTATTACCAAGAATTTATTTTTTACCCCAAAGAAGTCCTTAGCCAAGCAAATAATCTAATATTTTTGCATTAGCCCTTGCTTTTTGTGCTTTATATAAGTATTTATCAATTGCTTTTTTAATCGTTTTTTCACTTTCTGTAAGATCACTGTCAAGCAATTCGATATACTTATTTACTGTCGTTAACTGATAATTTTTCATTTCCCCTGTCCTTATAAATTTACCCAAGAAGAGCATCTAATAACTCAGCATTTGATACAGATTTTGCAGAATTTCTAACCTGACTGCGATACATATAAGTTCTTAGAGCTTCTCTGATTAATTCTGATCTTGTTCTGTTTTCATTGTTTGCAACTGAATCGATTTCATCTAAAAATTTTTCCGGCATTGAAATTAACACTCTGGCCATTTTAATTCTCCTTTATTTTTCCCTATTGATTTCCCCGACATTTATATAAAGTATTTATGAAATAAAAAATTGCTAAAATTTATCTATTCTGTATATATTCTAGTAATATTTCTTAACAATAAACAGTAAACTGCAATATTTACAGGGGTTTTACAGAATACACATTTAGTATATCAGGAGGGAAAATTTCAGTACATTCATAAAGTAAAGAAGTACATTGAGAGATATTTTCTTTAACAGAGCCATCAAAACATGCTTTTGCACTGTTATCAGCCAATATTTTGGGGGCTGTAAAATGATATAATTTATCAGCATAAGAAAGCATATTACCGCACAAAGTTCCGCCTGCTTCCACAAATACACTCATTATACCAAGTTCAAAAATCGTGTTTAAAACAAACTCTATATCAAGCATGTCATTTTTTAGAGGGGTTTTTATAAAAGTAGTATTCCCCTTCTTCAGAATTTCAGGACTTTTGCAAAATACAAAGATATTTCCTTCATTATAAATCTTAGAATTTAAATCCGTTTTTAAATCTTTATCAAGAATTATTTTATTTTTATGCTTCATTTCGGGATTATCAGCAATCACAGTAGCAGAAGAAGTGAGAATTGCATCGTAAAATGATCTCAATTCTTTTGCTCTGTTTCTGGCACAATCTGATGTTATCCATTTTGAATTCCCGCAATAAGTTGCGATTTTCCCGTCAATAGTTGAAGCAGTCTTTATTGCAACAAAAGTTTTATTTTGAGATTTATTTTTTATAAAAATTTCATTTAACTTTTTACATTCATCTTCTGATACAGGACCAACAACATCAATTCCTGCTCCCTTAAGAATATCAATACCTTTGCCTGAAACAAGCGGGTTAGGATCTTTCATCCCATATATAACCCTTTTAATTCCTTTATTTACAATAATATCAGTGCATGGCGGAGTTTTCCCGTAATGGCAGCATGGTTCAAGATTCACAATGAGCGTGCAATTATTTGCATTATCAAGCTTATTTAGTGCATCACGTTCAGCATGGAATTCCCCGTATTTTTTATGAAAACCGGTTGAAACAATATTGTTTTCATCATCAATAATTACGCAACCGACAAGAGGATTAGGGGAGGTCTGCCCAACACCCAACCTTGCGAGCTCAATACATTGTTTCATTAAATTTTGGTATAATTCCATATTTGTATTTTACTCTAAAA
>CACXAK010000174.1 GCA_902765655.1 uncultured bacterium
AATGTTCAAAAATATTTATACTATTAGTAAACAAAATGTATAAATATGTGTTGTAGAACAAAAATATTATAAAGCGTTTATCAGGTTCAAGGTCATTTTTGCATTATGCAATAGGAGCTAATATTGCCTACAAAATTTATGCAAAAAATCATCACAAATACACAAAAGAAGTAATGTGCGATTATTCGGATATAACGAGGCAAATTTAATGAAATTTACATTTATATTTCCTGAACAATCTTATATAAAAGGAAGATTTTGGTGTAAATCATTTTTTGCTGTTGAACCTCCAACAATTGCAAAATTAAACAGTTTATTGCCTGACAATATTGAACGAGAATTTTTTGATGAACGAATTGAGAGTATAAATTTTAAGACAAAAACAGATTTAGTTATCATAACAATCAACACTTTTACTGCATACCGCGGATATAAAATTGCTGAGGAATATAGAAAAAATGGGGTAAAAGTTGCAATCGGTGGATTACATGCAACATTATGTCCGGAAGAAGCAGCAGATTATTCAGATTGTGTTTTAGTCGGAGAAGCCGAATTAACTTTTTCACAAATGGTAAATGACTTTTTGAATAATAATATGAAAAAATTCTATTATGCTGATGGCAATTGTGATTTACAAGAAGTAAAACTTGATCGATCAATATTTAAAGGTAAAAGATATTTGCCGTATCGTCATGTAGAAGTTTCCAGAGGTTGTGCATATAATTGCAACTTTTGTACAATAGCAAAAGTTTACAAGCAGAATGTAAGTTTAAGACCTATTGATGAAATTATTGATGATATTAAAAAAATTGGTGTTAAATATATCGGTTTAATAGACGAAAATGCGTGTGCAAATCTTGAATACAGAAAAGAATTATACAAAAATATGATTCCTCTAAAAAAACATTGGTTTGCTCAAATGACAGTTAAAGGTCTTTTGGATGAAGAATTTGTAGAACTGATGGCTCAAAGTGGTTGTTTTAATGTCTTTATCGGAATGGAATCGTTATCTAAAGATGTACTATTTAATATGAATAAAAAACATAATATTATAGATGACTACGAGAAAGCTATAAAGAATTGTGTAAAAAATAACATTTCTGTATCAGTCGGAACAATAATGGGTTATGAGGGTGATACTTTAGAAAATGCTAAAAAAACTTTTGAATATTTGAATGATAAACAACTATTTATGTCAATATTTACAACATTTTTCCCTATTCCCAAAACTCCCGCTTATGATAATCTCAAAAAAAATAACAAACTTAAAAATGAAAAGTGGTGGATTAATGATGAAAATCCCTTTGAACAACATATCATAAAATACAATATGGATAATAATTTCACAGGTGTTGCACAGCATTATTTTACGGAGTATTTAAAGTTGAAAAATATTTTTAAAAGATTTATTAAATCCGAATATAAATTAAGCATGCGACTGTTTATTTTATGGTTTAATTTATTTATGAAGTATAATATAAACGCTTTTGGGTAATTAAGAATGATTTTAACATTTATAATGGCTGCAATGAATAATTGCAAAAAATATATAAAAACCTGGCAGATGGAGCCGATAGGAATTGCACAGGCTGCTGCACTAACCCCAGATGACGTAGAAATAAAATTTTTTGATGACCGAGTAGAAGAAATAGATTACGATGTTGAAACAGATTATGTTGCAATAAGCGTTGAAACATATTCGGCTCAAAGAGCTTATGATATAACGCGTGAATTTCAAAAACGTGGTAAGAAAGTTCTTCTTGCAGGCTTTCATCCGACATTAGTTAGTGATGAAGCTATAAATTATGCAGATAGTATTCTTATCGGGCAAGCTGAAAATGTCTGGGCTGAAATAATTGCAGATATGAAAAAGGGTGAATTAAAAAAAGTTTATCGGGGAAACAATGAAGTAAATTTAAAAGGTATTTTTCCAAGACGTGATATTTTTAAAGGTAAAAATTACATGCCTGTTACTTTGATAGAAAACGCAAGAGGGTGTAAATTTAATTGTCAATTCTGTTCAATTGCTGCTTTTCATAAATCGCATTGTAATTATAGACCAATAGAAGATGTAATTTATGAAGTAAAAAATGCAAAATACAAGACGATATTTTTTATTGATGATAATATCGGCTCAGATATTGAAAGAGCAAAAGAATTATTCAAAGCTTTAATTCCGTATAAAATTAAATGGATTAGCCAAATTGCAACAGCATGTTTAGAAGATGACGAACTTGTTGAACTTATGGAAAAGAGCGGCTGTTTAGGTGTTTTAATCGGGTTTGAAAGTTTTAATCCTGCGAATTTGAAGCAAATGAATAAAACTTGGAATACCGGAATTGAAAAATACGAAAGAATTTTAAAAAAACTTACCAAGCATAATATATTTGTGTACGGAACATTTATTTTTGGGTATGACGAAGATAACGAAGAAACTTTCAAAATTACACTTGATTTTGCGATGAGGAATAACTTAATTCTTGCAGCATTTAATCATTTGATGCCATTTCCGGGAACTCCTTTATATGAAACGTTAAAAGATAGAATGTTGTATGATAAATGGTGGCTTAATGAAAATTGCAGTTTTGCGGATGTTGTTTTTAGACCAAAGAATTTGCCCCCAGAAAAATTATCCGAACTTTGTTATATTTATAAAAAGAAATTTTATTCATTCCCTTCAATGCTAAAACGTGCTTGGGGGTTAAGAAAGTGTTTACTTTCTCATTGGACAATGATGTTTGACTTTTTTAAATATAATGTAATGAGTGATATTGATACCACAAAACGCAGAGGTTTTGCTATTGGAAAAGAAAAATAAAGCCGTTTTTAGTATAATGACCGAAGCTGATAACAGAGAGGTTTTGGATTTAATCAATTCAACATCTGTTAAAGGTAATATTGAGGTATCTTTTACCAAAGAACCCAACTACTTGAATGCTATGAAAATTTGTGCAGATGATGTTCAAGCCGTAATTGGAAAAGTTAATGACAAAGTTGAAATTTTAGGTACAAGGAGTTTAAAAAAAATCTATATAAACGGTGAAGCAGAAACATTAGGATATTTAAGTGATTTAAAAATTAAAAAAAAAAAAAAAAAAATACACGCCCTGTCTGAAGGGTTTAAATTTATGAAATCTTTAATGGATGACAAAAGAGCCAAACTCCATATAGCGACAA
>CACXAK010000175.1 GCA_902765655.1 uncultured bacterium
ACAGATTTTAATCTCAAATGGAGCAATATAAACTTTGATTTCGGGTTTATAGAGCTACTTGAAACTAAATCTGTGAAGTCCCGTAAAATTCCTATATCAAGTAAACTATTTAATATATTAAATAATATCCTCAAAACCTGTGAATATGTGTTTAACATAAAAGGTGAAAAGATAGGTGATATTAAAAAATGCTGGAATACGGCTATCAGAAATTCGGGGGTTTAAAACTTTAGATTTCATGACCTTAGACATACGGCTGCTACAAGAATGTTAGAAAAAGGTGTTGATATAATTACTGTAAAGAAATACTTGGGCATGCAAATATATCTACAACTATGAGGTACCTTCACACAGAAACAACCAGAAAAATAGCAATAGAAGTGTTAGCCGATTACTAAAAATGGACACGGGAGGGGCTGTGATTTTTAATAAAAATTACACACAGATTACACACAGCAACCCCACGACCATAATTTGCAAAACAAATATGTTCGTGCTAACATAGAGTACACGAAAGAAATGGACTTGTAGCTCAGTTGGTAGAGCAGTTGACTCTTAATCAATTGGTCGTGGGTTCGAGTCCCACCGGGTCCATTTTTTATATATTGAAAAGTTTTTGCTTAAGCCAAATGGGCTTAAAAGCAAAAAGCGAAGTCACGTCGAAGGCGAGCGCAGCAAGACAGTCCCACCGGGTCCATTTTTTGTATATTAATCATATTGTATTTTGTTTTTTAGTTTAAATAAGGGGTGTATTTATGGGTTTTGTTATTGATAAAAAGTCAAAAAAAACTGTCAGAAAAGCTTTAGAAGTATTGGGTAAAAAGAATTTTGTTTTTATTATGCATGGTGGGAGTTTCCCTTCTGCTGAGGGCGAAAATACCGGCTTTGGTACAATAAATTCAAATGGCGGTAAAAAATTTATTGAGTATTCAAAAGATTTATTTGATGCTATTCAGATGGGGCCTGCAGGAAAAACAAAATCATCAGATGCTTCTCCTTATACAGGTACTATATTTTCCAATAACCCTTTATTTATTGATTTGAAAGAATTAACAACAAAAAAATGGGGCGGAATTTTATCCTGTGAAACTTTTGATGAAATTGTCAGCCAAAACCCGAATAAAGGGAAAAACAGAACAAGTTATTCATATATCGTTAATAAACAGGAAGAAGCATTAACAGAAGCATATGAGAATTTTATTAAGCTGAATGACAAAAAATTGATTAAGGAGTTTGATTCTTATAAAGTTCAGAATAAATCATGGCTTGATAATGATGCTCTTTACGAGGCATTAGCGGTAGAACATCAGTGTGATTACTGGCACAATTGGAAATCTGACACAGATAAAAATTTATTAAATCCTAAATCAAATGAAGAAAAGATTGAATTTGCAAAAAGAATCGATGAAGTATCTCAGAAATACGCTAAAGAAATTGACAGATATAAATTTATACAGTTTGTTTTAAATAAACAAAATGAAGAAACAAGAAAATTTGCGAAATCAAATGATATAAAAATGATTGCTGATAGACAAGTCGCATTTTCAGACCGTGATGAATGGGCTTATCAGTCATTATTTTTAGATGGCTGGTGTTTGGGTTGCCCGCCTGATTATTTTTCAAAAGACGGTCAGGCCTGGGGATTCCCTGTTGTAAACCCTGAAAAACTTTATAACGGCGATGGTTCTCTTGGTGAAGCAGGTGTTTTGATGAAGAATCTTTATAAAAAGATGTTCAGAGAAAATCCAGGCGGCGTGAGGATTGACCATATTGTCGGTTTAATTGATCCTTGGGTATATAAAAAGGGCTCAAAGCCGATGCCTGAATTTGGTGCAGGAAGATTATTTTCTTCTCCCGAACACGAATTTTTGAAGAAATTTGCGATTCCGTCAGTTGATGATTTAGATATGGAATATTCTTCAGATAATGAAAAAAGAGTTAAAAATCTTTCTGATAAACAAGTCAAATTATACGGAAGATTAATTGAAAAAATAGTCATTGCTGCAGCAAAAGAAGAAGGGCTGACAAAAGATTCTATTGTTTGTGAGGATTTGGGCACTCTGACTAATCCGGTCGCTGCTGTTATGAAAGAATATGATCTTCTCGGGATGCGTTTAACTCAGTTTACTGTTCCGACAGAGCCGGAAGATCCGTACAGATGCAAAAATATTACTCCTCATTGCTGGGCAATGGTTGGGACTCATGATAATAAACCGGTAAGCGAATGGGCAAAATCTTTGATAAATACCCATGAAGGTTATTTACATGTAAAAAATCTAGTAGAAGATTTGTTTGCAGAAGCGGATAATAAAGATGAAATTATTGTAAATATGACAAAAGACAAAGATTTCTTAAAAGAAACAAAACTTGTTGAACTTTTTGCCTGCAAAGCTGAAAATATACAAATTTTCTTTACAGATTTCTTTGATATGTCGGAAACTTATAATACTCCGGGAACTTCCGGTGACAGAAACTGGAGCTTGAGATTACCTGATAATTTTGAACAAATGAACACAATAAACTTGCCACAAATTTTGAAAAAAGCTATAATATCCAGAGGCAAAGATTTTGCTCAGAAAAATCACAAAATTATTGAGGAACTTGATGAAATTAAATAATATATTAGGAATATTTCTTGTAATCTCTGTTATTTTGTTAGTTAAATTGCCTGCTAATGCTGATTTGGCAGGGGATGCTAAGATGCAGTATAACCAGGGAATAGAGTATTACAAGATTGGAACTTATGATAAGGCGGCTGAATGTTTTAAAAAAGCAACTGAGTTAGACCCTAATTTTATTGATGCATATTTTAATCTGGGTTCGTTGATGGAATATCTGAAAAATGATGATGCGGCTTTAAATGCTTTCAAACAGATCATATTGCGTAAACCCGATGACTATGAAGCTGTATATAAAGCGGCTGAGTTAAGCAAAAAACTCGGTAATACTGATAAAGCAAGGATGTATTTATCACTGATTCCTACGGATTCCCTTATCGGCTCAAGAGCAAAAGAACTTGCAGCAACTCTTGATATGGATATTCCAACTGCACAGGCAGAGCTTACAAAACCTGAATCTTTTGTTGATGCAAATCCTATGAATAATTCAAACGGTGTTTATAATGATATAACAAGTCCGACAGGTGTAGCTGCTGATACTTTAGGTAATTTATATGTTGCGAGTTTTTCGGACAATACGATATATAAAATTGCTCCTGATAACCAAAAGATGGTATACATAAAAAGTCCCAAAATTGATGGGCCAATCGGACTTGTAAGAGATAATCAGGGAAATTTGTATATCGCAAATTATAATAAGAATAATGTTTTAAAAGTTAGTCAGGGTGGCGAAGTTACTGAAATTATTACGAATATCCAGAACCCTTATTGTATGCATATAACAGGTGATTTGCTTTTTGTTTCTGCTCAGGGTACAAATCAGGTTATAAGATATAAATTAAATAATTAAATTATTTTAAAACTAACTTTTTTTGAGTCGATTTTATCTCATTTATCAGGTCGTAAACATAGTCATAATATGCACTTTTCCCCTTAAAACGTGCAAGTTTCGTTTCCAGTTCATCAGGTGTGTTGACCTTTATTTGCCTGTATTGCTCGAACAAAATTAGCCGCTTCGAGCATGGAATCCTGTGTTCCTGTGTCTAACCATGTAAAGCCACGTCCTAATATTTCAACATTTAATTGTTCTTTTTCTAAATAAATCTTGTTCAAATCCGTGATTTCCAATTCCCCGCGTGCTGATGGAGTAAGGGATTTCGCATATTCACAAACATTTTTGTCGTAAAAATACAAGCCCACAACAGCGTAATTTGATTTTGGATTTAATGGTTTTTCTTCCAGTGAAATTGCTTTCATATTATTATCAAATTCAACAATCCCAAATCTTTCAGGGTCTTTTACTCTGTATCCGAATACTGTTGCTCCGCTTTTATATTCTAACGCCTGTTTAAGAAATGTTGAAAACCCAAAACCATGGAAAATGTTATCTCCTAAAATGAGAGCGACTTCATCTCCCGCGATAAAATCTTCTGCTATTAAAAAAGCATCTGCGATACCTCTCTGAACATATTGAATTTTATATTGAATGTTTATTCCGAACTGTGAGCCATCCCCAAGGAGTTTTTGGAAATTGTCGTGGTCAAATTCATTTGTAATTATAAGTATGTCTTTAATTCCCGCAAGCATAAGCGTAGACAGCGGATAGTAAATCATCGGCTTGTCATAAATCGGTAAAAGAATCTTTGATATTGGCTGAGATGCGGGATATAACCTTGTTCCTGCTCCGGCTGCTAATATTATTCCCTTCATTTTATGCTACTCCTTGTTCTTGTTTTCTGTCCA
>CACXAK010000176.1 GCA_902765655.1 uncultured bacterium
AAAAATTAAATTATTTTGTATATTTTTTGCCTGCAATTTCATCCGGTAAAAATTGCTGCTCAACATCAGGAGCGCTGTGAGTGTATACATAACCTTCACCAAAGCCGTATTTTGATGCATCTTTATAATGAGCATCTCTTAAATGCATTGGAGGAGGGTAGTCTTTTCCTGATGCAATATCACTTAATGCGCTGTCAATTGCCATAATTGTTTCATTGGATTTTTTTGCTCTGGCAACATAAATAACTGCCTGCGCAAGCGGTATTCTGCCTTCGGGAAGTCCTAAAAGCTCAACTGCTTTATATGCGTTTACGGCGACATTCAGTGCGTTAGGGTCGGCATTGCCGACATCTTCTGATGCGCATACTATTAGGCGCCTTGCAATAAATCTTGGGTCTTCGCCTGCTGTAATCATTTTGGCAAGATAATAAATCGCCGCATCGGCATCGCTCCCTCTCAAACTTTTCTGAAAAGCGGAAGCACAATCATAGTGCTCTTGTTGTGAATATCTCGTATTCCTTTGCTGGCAAATTTCTTCTATTGTTTTAACTGATAAGTATCTTTTCCCGTCTTTTAAATCACTTGCAAAATACGCATTCTCAACAATATTCAATGCATATCTGGCATCTCCTCTTGCAAGATTTATGATAAAATCCAAAACTCCGCTTTCGCAATCCATTTGAGAATAATTCTTTGCAAGGTACTGAAATCCGCGTTTGATTATGCTTGCCATACTCGCATCATCGATTGAATTAAGCCGTATAACCTGAACTCTTGATAATAGTGCGGGGACAACCTGAAAGGACGGATTTTCTGTTGTTGAACCGATTAAAAATAGTGTTCCGTTTTCCAGATGCGGGAGCAATGCGTCCTGCTGAGTTTTTGAATAACGATGAATTTCATCAATAAATAATATTGTTTTTTGCCCAACACGTAAACACTCTTTGGCTTTTTCTACGGCATCTTTGATGTCTTTTACTCCTGAAGTGACGGCAGAAATTTCTATAAAATTTGCATTTGTTTTTGTTGCAATTAACCTTGCGAGAGTTGTTTTCCCGCAGCCGGGTGTACCCCAAAAAATCAATGAAAATAATCTGTTTGTTTTGAGTAAATTCAGTAACGGACTTTTTTGCGAGATAACATTACTTTGCCCTAAAAAATCTTCAATAGTTTTTGGGCGAAGTATTTCTGCAAGCGGTGTTTGCTTTGTCTGATTCTCAAGTTCCGTAAATAAGTTGTTCATAGTATAATTATATCAGGTGTAAATATAAAATCAATTATATAGAGAAATATATGGAAAGACGGGGATATGTTTATATAATAACAAATTATAGCAATACAACATTATATACCGGTGTAACTTCAAATCTTGTAAAAAGAATATGGGAACACAGAAATGAAGTTGTTGAAGGTTTCAGCAAAAAATATAAACTGCATAAGCTTGTATATTATGAGATTACGGATAGTATAGAAACCGCTTTAAATAGAGAAAAATATATAAAAGGCAAATCAAGAAAATACAAATTACAATTAATAGAAAATATTAATAAAAATTGGAATGATTTATATGATACAATAATATAAGATTCTTCAGTGCAAAAATTACGTCATTCAGAGCAAAGCGTGGAATCTTCGTAATTTTTGCACTTCTGAATGACGGTGGGAAACTATGGACAAAAAATTATTAACTATATTAATCACAACATTATTACTTATTACAGGTGTATTCTTTGTGTTCAGGAGACCTGTATTAAATAATGAAGTTGTTTTCTGGACTTTGCAGATGAGCGATTTTGCACCATATATTAATGGTGTTATTTCTGATTTCGAAAAAGAAAACCCTGATATTAAAATCAAATGGGTTGATGTACCGTTTAGTGAAGGTGAAAAACGAACACTTGCATCGGTTTTGAGTGATAATCCGCCTGATTTGGTTAATTTAAACCCCGATTTTAGCGCAACTCTGGCTCATAAAGGAGCGTTGCAGGAAATATCGAAAAATGATCTGGTGCAGTTCAATGATGAAATTCTGAAATCTCTTGAAACTGAAGGTAAAATATTTTCAATTCCGTGGTATGCAACAAGTGCAATTACAATTTATAATAAAAATTTATTATCTGATGTCCCGAAAACTTACGGGCAGATTGTAAAAGCGGCACCGGCTATTCGTAAAAAAGGTGCTTACATAATGCTGCCTAATATTACGGAAAATGATACTATGCTCAAAATACTGAATAAATATCCGCAAGAAAAAAAAGTTTATGTTTTTACTATGTTTAAAAATCTTTATTCAAAAGATTTAATTCCTAAAGAGACGGTGACAATGACTTTATCAGAAGCACTGGAAAAATATATGTCCGGAAATATTGCGCTAATTGGTGCGGGTGCAAATTTCTTGAATATGATTAAAGAAAATGCTCCTGAGATTTATAAGCAAACAGATGTGGCGCCGCAAATTATAGGAGAATTAGGTCAAAATGATTTTTCACTGATGAATTTTGTAATTCCCTTGCGTGCAAAACACAAAGATGAGGCACTAAAATTTGCCCTATTTTTGGCTAATGATAAGAATCAGCTTGAGTTGGCAAAACTTACAAATGTTCTTGCGGTAAATAAAGTAACATTAAATAATGATTTCTATAAAAAATATGATAAAAACGATCTTATGGCAAAGGCAAGAGTGATAAGTGCAGTGCAGCTTAATCATTTGCAGCCGGTGTTCAGAACGCAGAAAAATCAAAAAGAAATTAATAATCTTGTAAATAATGCGGTTCAGAATATACTTTTAAATAAGGATAAAACCGAAAAAATTCTGAACGAACTTGATAAAAATGTAGAATTACTGGAAAAATAAAGGAAAATATATGAAAGCATTAGTATTTGATAATGAATTAAAATTAGTTGATAATTATGAAAAACCGATTCCGCAAAAGGGTGAAGCACTTGTGCGTGTCACAATGGCAGGAATCTGCAACACGGATTATGAAATCACCAAAGGTTACATGGGTTATGTCGGAATTTTAGGTCACGAAGCCGTTGGGGTAGTTGAAGATGTAAATTCTGATGATAAATCTTTAATTGGGAAGCGTGTT
>CACXAK010000177.1 GCA_902765655.1 uncultured bacterium
TATAACTCTCCATGGGGAGTTGGTCGTCCGGGTTGGCATATTGAGTGTTCTGCTATGAACAGAAAATATTTGGGAAAAACAATCGATATTCACGCAGGCGGTGCTGATTTGATTTTCCCTCATCACGAAAACGAAATAGCACAAAGTGAGTGTGCAAATGATTGCAGATTTGTAAATTATTGGCTTCACAACGGATTTGTAACTATTAATAAAGAAAAAATGTCAAAATCTTTGGGTAATTTTTTAACAATTGATGATATGCTCAAAAATTATGATGCAAATACTTTGAGATTGTTCATTTTGACAAATCATTACCGTATGCCTGTTGAATTTTCTGATGAGGCATTGGCATCGGCTCAGGCAGGAGCAAAGCGCCTTACAAATGCAAAACAAACTCAGATTAATGAAAACTTGGATATAACAAAGACTGATGAATATAAAGCATTTTGCGAAGCGATGGATGAAGATTTGAACACTTCAAAAGCACTTGCTGTTTTGTTTGATTTGACAACTCGTGCAAATAAAGATGAAAAAGACGCTTATACAATTCTTTATAAACTTGGTACTGCTCTAGGATTTACTTTTGAAAAAGCGGGCCTGAGCGAAGATGATTTATCTAAAGCCGTTTCTGTAGTATCTGCGGCTTTAGGGCAAAATTTTAATTCGATGGATGAAATACTTGAACTTCGTAAAAAAGCAAGAGTGGAAAAGAATTGGGATATTGCAGATAAAATCAGAATTTCGCTTGATGAAATCGGGATTGTTCTGAAGGACACTCCTGACGGTACAAAAGTTGAATTAAAATAACAAAAAATATTTTTTACGGTTTTATAAAGAGTATGAAAGTTGATTTTGGTAATAATATAAGTTTTGGACATAAGATTCCGACAGCATCTTTTTTAAAAATGGGTTCAGGTATATTTGATTATAACGATGCGAAGAATTTATGTATGGCATTTGACACCAAGTTCCCGGGGCATGTCGGATATTATCAGAAAGCATTGAAGCATGTTGCAAATATTGAAAAGAAAAATACCGATTTTCGCCAAATATTTTTGGATATAGGGCATTATATGGACAGAAATTCCAAGCTGGGCAGGATTGCAGAACTGACCAGAGAGCTTGGTCAAGAAATTGATGTCGTTATTTAATCAATCCTGCCGCATTGTACGAACTGCGTACAAGTGGTCCGATTTGAAAGTTTTTAAATCCGACATCTTTTGCCATTTGCTTTAATATTTCATATTCTTTGGGGGTATAATATTTTGACACTTCCAAATGCTCTTTTGATGGTTGAATATACTGACCTATTGTCAGAATATCACATTCAACATTTTTCAGGTCTTTCATGGTGCTTTCAATTTGTTCAAATGTTTCACCCAAACCAATCATAAGACCTGATTTTGTTTTGATATCGCTGTTATCTTTTATGTATTTCAAAACATCAAGAGAATTTTCATAATTACCCTGAGGTCGTGCTGTTTTGAAAACTTCTTTGACAGTTTCTATGTTGTGATTAAAAACATCCGGGTGTGCCTTGATTATCAAATCAAGTGCATTTTTATTATTTTTAAAGTCCGGAGTCAGAATTTCGATTTTTGTTTCAAGGCAAAGTTTGCGTATTTCATTAATGCAGTTTGCAAAATGCTGTGCTCCGCCATCAGGTATGTCATCTCTTGTAACGGAGGTTATTACGGCATATTTAAGTCCCAATGCCTTGACTGCCTGTGCTACATGTTTTGGCTCATTGCTGTCTAAAGGTTCAGGTTTAGCACAGGTAATGTTGCAATACCTGCAATTGCGTGTGCAATTATTTCCCATTATCAAAAATGTTGCCGTATGTTTTGTGTAACACTCATTTTTATTTGGGCATCGTGCATTTTCGCAAACTGTGTTAAGACAATTTACTTTTAAGATTTTCCTTACTTCTCTTGTTTTTTCAGTATCTATGATTGGTCTTTTTAAATATTCGGGTAATCTTTCGCGCAATTTTTTCCTTCCATTTGCTTTATATATATAATAGCAAATTTATTTTTGTTTGGATTTATGTTATAATACAATTATAATATAAAATGTAATATAAAATGAATAATAGGAGTCAAACATGAAAAAGACAGCATTATTAGCATTGGCAGTGATGATATTAGTTCCTTCATTTGCTTGTGCAGAAAAACTTTTGCCTTTAGATACTGTATTGTCCGTTGGTCCTGAACCGGTTGCGAATTCACCAATTGCGAATGAAGCAAATCAATACATATCTTCAGATGGTACAAATGCCGCAACCAGTAATGACGGCAGTTATGAAGCAACATTTATTCCGGCAAATGCGGTAAATACAGATCCAAATATGGTTCCTCAAAATGCAGCAGCAAAGGGTGAACCTGTACCGGTACAAACTAATCCGAGAGTAAGAATCAGAACAAAACAAAAAAGTCAGGGTAATCTGTATTGGAATACCGGCGGCAGAGGATTCAAATCTTACTTTAACTAAAAATTAAAAGAATAAAACAAAAGGGCATAAACATCTTGTTTATGCCCTATAAATTTGTAAATCAGTCCGGTAGCCGTTAACTTTGTGCAAAACCGTGATTATGGTATTCAATCAGTTTTGCCAAATGCCACTGTCTTTCTTTTACATCTTTGATGTGTTGTTTGATATCCTCAAGCTCTGAGAGCAGGGTATTCAAATCTTTATCCTGCAATTTTGAGATTGATTCAACAGGAGTTTCTTTTTTTTGCGGAACAATATCATCGTTCCAGCATCCTAAGAAACATCCTTTTTCAAATAACCATCTTTCGTTGTCCATTTCACATATCTCCAAAATCTCAGCTATTAACCTTCTTTTGACATCAATTCACGGAAGAAATCTTCCATTTTGAAGTTGCCATATTTAAACGGATGCGGCTTTTTCATATACTCTTTATCAGTAATTCTGTTCAATGTTTCCATTTCTTCATTTGATAAAGTGCCGAAATCAAAACTTGTCATTTCAGCGTAATCAATCATCAAATCTTCTACATCCATAATTCTTTTTTCAGACATTTCTACACTCCTTAATATGTATTAAACTTACATATCTTTAATCGGAGTAATTATTAACATTAAACTTAAAATTTATAATTTGTCATAAATTTAAATTGTTTTTTGAACGAATCGTTAACTTCATCATAGGTTTCGCTTGCGCCAAATTCAAATCTCAATCTGTCAAAATCTCTTTTCCCAAAAGGATTTACTGATAAAACAACTTCTGCTTTTTTTCGTTTTTTTGTAGTGTCGGCAGATAATACATTTTTAATAGCCAGATATTGATTCAGCTGAAGTTCCGGAATTATATAGAAATTATCGTTATAGTTATTATTGGTTGTATTTACTGTTTTTGCGTAAGATGTACTGAGGGCAAACTTTTTGTATTGATATTTTGTAAATACTCCTGAGGATTGTTCAAGTTCGCCGTAATCTATTCCCTGTGAATAGGTTGTTCCTGCGCTAAAATTGCCGATTTTTTTTGAACTTTTGCCTGAAACAGGTGCAATACTGTATTCAGAGCCGGTATATTTGGAATAGTTATAGTCAAATAATGACGGGGATTCCTGCAAATAGCCAAAATATTTTCCTTCAACAGCAGATGGATTTTTTATTCTTAAAGCAAGTAATTTATTATCAGGTAAATCAAGAATTACTGAATTACCTTCATCGTCAAAATATTCGGCATAACCTTTAAGGACGTAAGTATACATATCATCAATATCGTAATTTTCGTTATTATCGGGGTCATATTTTGGGATGCCTGAAGTATCTGCAGTTATATCATCACTTACTATATCTTTTGAGGCGGGAATTTCGTTTTCAGAATTTTTATCAGTTTGTTCTTCCTGTTCATCATCATCCGGTATGTGGTATGTAAAGACTCCATTTTGGGCGACAAAGAGTGAATTTATGTCCAAATTTTGTGAATATGCGGGCATAAATGTAAAACAAAACAGAACCAAACCTAAAACTATCCGTTTCATACCGATATTTTACAATAGAATACAAGAACTTCAATAATCTTTTTGTATGAGAATAATTTTTGTGGTATGATGAGCTTGAAAAGATTCTGAAACAAGTTCAGAATGACAATAATTGTAAAGTGATAATTTTATAGTAGTATTATAAAATAATCAAATACCATGTCGATGTGGTACAAGCCGAGCAGAGCCACGAGCCTGTAAGGCGAGAGTCTGACAATTATGTCAGTAATGAATATTCTGACTAATTGGAAGCGGTGGCGTTTATAGCGAGGCGCCAAAGCCGACGAGGACGATTAAGTATCGTCCGAGGAGAGGGTTGTCTCAGACAACATCCGGCACATCGACGGTATTGGACAAGTGATAATTTCATAGTAGGATTATAATGTAATCAGATACCATGTCGATGTGGTGGAATGGTAGACACGCATGCTTGAGGTGCATGTGGCGAGAGCTGTGGGGGTTCAAGTCCCCCCGTCGACAAATAAAAAAGATATTGACTAATGTCAGTATCTTTTTTATTATGAAGTTGGGTCGGGCTGGAATCACCTTTTGGGAGGTTCAGCGCAAGCCGAGCAGAGGCTGGAGCCGTCGGCGAAATCGTCAAGCGGTCGGCTAGACAAATGAGCCGACGCGGAAGCCGTCCCCTGCGAGGCGCAGCAAGACAGTCCCCCTTACGACACCATTTTAATACTTTATGAAAAAATTACTGTTGTTATTATTATTCATATTTATACTAAGCACACCTGTTTTTGCGGATGTAGTATGGCCATCTCTATACATAGCAACAGGAATGACTGGTATGAAAGTAATTATTACCGGTCTTTTAATAGAAGTGTTTTTTGTGAAATTTTTTACAGATATACATTGGTTAAGAGCAGCTATTATAACTGTTGTAATGAATACCGTTACTTGTTTGCTTGGTATAGTTCTCATACCAATATTGGGGTTGCTGCTTGAATTTGTAATGTATCCAGTAAACCAAGCAACTTTCCATTGGACACATTGGGCTGCATCATATTTAGTCATTGTTCTCATAAACACTTTAATAGAAGGACTTGTTATTAAATTAACGTTGAAAAAGTCATA
>CACXAK010000178.1 GCA_902765655.1 uncultured bacterium
TGCCCTTTTAAAGTATCTTGTCGAAATTAGGTACGAAAGAAACGATATAGAACTTAAATACTCAACATTTAGAGTTCGAGGCGACATTGTCGAGATTATGCCTCCTTATGAAAAAATAGTAACAAGGTTATATTTCTTTGGAGATGAACTTGAAAAAATTGTAAAAATTGATCAGGTGTCGGGAGAAATAATTGATACGCCTTCAGAAATAGTTATTTACCCTGCAGTTCACTACATTACTGACGATGATAATCAGGAAGAGACAATCAAACTTATAAGGCAGGAACTTTCTGACAGACTTATTGAACTAAATAACCAAAATAAATTAGTAGAAGCTCAACGGCTTGAACAAAGGGTAAAATACGACATAGAAATGATTAAAGAAATGGGTTACTGCACGGGGATAGAGAATTACTCAAGAATACTTGAACGAAGAGCCCCCGGAACCCCTCCTGCAACACTGCTTGATTATTTCCCTGATAATTTTCTCACAATCATTGATGAATCACATGTTACTTTACCACAGCTGAAAGGGATGTATAATGGAGACAGTGCGCGTAAACAGGTTCTTGTGGACTACGGGTTCAGATTACCTTGTGCAAAAGATAACAGACCGCTGAAAAATGAAGAATTTTTCAAAAAGGTTGGGCAAAAAATATATATTTCAGCAACTCCTGCGGAATTTGAAAGACAAACATCTTCACAATTAGTGGAACAAATTATACGTCCGACAGGGCTTTTAGACCCAAAAGTTTCTGTACGTCCTATTGATACACAAATTGCTGATTTGAAAGCAGAAATTAAAAAACGTGCAGACAAAGACGAAAGAATCCTTATAACAACCCTTACAAAACGTATGGCAGAAGATTTGACAGACTTCTTTGTACAGGAAGGATTACGGGTCAGATATTTACACTCAGAAGTAAAATCAATTGAAAGAGTTGAGATACTGAGAGATTTACGGCTTGGAGAATTCGATGTTCTGATTGGTGTGAACCTGCTCAGAGAAGGGTTGGATATACCTGAGGTTTCTCTTGTTGCAATTATGGACGCGGATAAAGAGGGATTTTTACGTTCCGAAACAAGTTTAATTCAGACAATCGGCCGCGCGGCAAGAAATGCATGCGGAGAAGTAATTATGTATGCCGACAAAATAACCGACTCAATGAGTAATGCAATTAAGGAAACAGAGCGCAGAAGAAAAATTCAGATAGAATACAATAAAAAATACGGAATTATTCCTCAAACCATCAAAAAACCGATTGAGAACAACTTACTCTCACTTATTGCAAGCTACCGAAATTTTGAAGATGTTGTCGCTGAAGAAATGGTTGAAATGGGAATAGAGAAAAAAGACTTGCCCAAACTTATTTCAAAACTTGAGAAAGACATGCATAAAGCCGCAAAAATACTTGATTTTGAACGTGCAGCAGAAATTCGTGATCAGCTCAAGAAATTAAGAGAAATGTAATACATTATTTCTTTCGGGGTGTAAAAGTTGAACCAGTACCTTTTATATAATAATTATCCCTGTATTCCTCATCTTCGCCACGAATTAGTTCATAAGATGCCTGCGCAAAATAATCTGCCAAAACAGAAATATTAAAAACAGAAACAAATGAACAATAAAATATAAAAATAGGATTTGTTAATGGAAGCTTAAAGTAGAAAAACAAATACCATACAGCTCCTACAATAATCCCATTTAAAATCAGTAATTGCGGAATCAAAAATAAAATATTTATAAATACATCAACGCATGATTCAAAAATAACAGGGAAATTATAAGCATTTTTAATACTTGAAGATTTAGAAAAAGACAAAAAAGAAGTTAGTACAATTGAACCAACAAGAATCCAAACTATCGACTTAAATACAACAGGAAGATACGGCAAATCAAACGGAAGTTTAACAAAAGCTGTAATACAATAGCCAACAAAGTACATAACAGCAGCCAAAGGGACAATAGCAACAGCCAAAGAAAAAACAGTATATAAAAGTTTTATAGGATTAATAGTTAATATTTCGCGCTTATTCTGACGGACATTTTCAATTCCACAACTTAATAAACCAAACATAATAAAAATAATAGGAAAAGCAAAGAAATAAAACAAACCAATATTATTGTTAATGTATAAACTTGCACAGAAAAAAATCGGCAAAGCATAAATTATATGCTTTATAAGAAAAAATTTTTCATCCACCGCATCATTTACCGCATCAAATAATGATGCCATATTAACATCCTTTCACTTAATTTATCCTCTTATAAGGCGCTGCAATTCAGCAGGTTTTGAAGATTTTGCCATAGCATTTTCGAGAGATACCAAACCATCATTTACCAATTTTGCCAATGAAGCTTCAAGAGTTTGCATACCATATTCGGTACTTGTTTGAATTGTTGAATATATTTGAGCAGCTTTTGCTTCTCGAATTAAGTTTGAAACCGCAGGAGTAACAACCATGATTTCCTGAGCCATGACACGCCCTTTAGAAGTACCATCAGGCAATTGTTTAGGCAAAAGAGTCTGCGCAAATACAGCTACAAGTGAGTTCGCAAGCTGAACACGAATTTGTTGTTGCTGCCCCTGAGGGAATACGTCAATAATACGATCAATAGTCTGAGATGCAGAAGATGTATGAAGTGTACCAAAGACCAAGTGACCTGTTTCAGCTGCAGTAAGAGCCAAAGCAATAGTTTCATGGTCACGCATTTCACCTACAAGAATGATATCCGGGTCTTCACGAAGAGCAGATTTCAGAGCATTGGCAAACGATCTTGTATCCATACCCAATTCTCGCTGATGAATTACGCTCAGCTTTGATTTATGAACAAATTCGATAGGGTCTTCAATAGTCAAAATATGTTCCGCTCTTGTTCTGTTAATATAATCAATCATTGCAGCCAAAGTTGTTGATTTACCCGAACCGGTAGGACCTGTAACAAGAACAAGACCTCTTGGTTTTTTGGCAATTTCGGTAACAATCGGAGGCATTCCCATATTTTCAAGAGTTGGTGCTTCTGAATTAATTGAATGGAATGCAGCAGCATAA
>CACXAK010000179.1 GCA_902765655.1 uncultured bacterium
GCTTTTTTTTTGTACTGCAAGCGTAATTGTTCAAGCTGTTCAAGCTTTGGAAAGACCTCGGAATGCAGCACAGACACATAATCTTTTTTGAATTGCTCTAAGGAATATTCTTTAGACTTCGGCAGAACTATATCATCCTGCGACACATGGACGCTGTCAATTGCATTAGAATCTATAATCTTATTTACAATTCTTGGTATATTTCTCACGCAAACCTGCCTTAATAACAAATAGTAGCGGCCGGTTTCATAGTACAATATTTTAATACAATTTACAACCCCAGTTTCTTATCAAGTTTGAAGTGATCAACAAGTGCAAGAATAGATGCAAATTCATTAAACAAAACCTCATACTGCTCCTCATCTATCAATGTCTTTGATAAATGCGCAAGGCTGAATAAATCTTTGGATGTGTACGGAGCAATATAAACATAATCCTTGTAAAACGAACAATATATTCTGTCCGTTTTAAAAGCTTTCATAATATCTTTAAATCTTTCGATAAAAGCCGTAGTTAATAAATATCTTGATTCAATCTGATCTGTTGAAAATACTTTAAATTTTTTATGAAAATCAACATCTTCAAGTTCAACTTTTTCAAGCTTGTTTCTTAAAGAAGCATACCAATTAGGGCGAATAACAGTAAGACCTTCAAAATGCTTGTTCATTTTTAATCTGACCACAGCTCCGTTGAAAATTACTACAGTTCTCCTATTTTTGCCTGAGCCTGTCGTGTAAGAATACTGACTTTCGCATATTGAAACCCTTACCCCTCTGTATGAACCGTCAAAATTATCGTCAGGAGTAACATTTGTTCTTGAATCATAAGGGAACAAATCCGCTTCTTCAGTTTCTTCTTGAGAAACTAATCCAAATCCATTACTCCAAGTAAATCCCGGAATTGCACGCATTAAAAGAGGCATAATATCCGCTTTTATTTCGTTTTCAAGTTTCTTTTTGAAATAATGTCTGATTGCGGCATATCCGCCAAATAGGACAAAAATCAATTCTATACTGATTTCGTAATCTAATAACACTGCCCAAACAACATAAGCAATAACCAGCAATACTACGCCCAACACACCTTTATCCAAATTTGATTTATATTTAATGCGTTTTTCTTCATAAGGTTTGAGTTTTGGAAAAACTTCCCTGCGCATAATGTGTTTATAATCTTTTTTAAATTGAGCAAGAGAATATTCTTTTTGCTCTGTTGAGTCTGCACTGTTTTGAACATCATTTTGCAAGTTATTTAATGCGTTGTTTAAAGAATCAGGTGCTGATTTTGCTATCTCATCCGAATTTGAAGCAGGCTGGTTAGAGCCAGCTCTGATAAATTTGTGATTAATTATCTTATCTCCGATACGAGGAATATTTTCCATAAGCATCCGCTTTCGTTAATTTTCATCAGCCAACACGATTGTAAAATCTGATTTTGCACATTGATAATTCGCCGGTTCATATACAAATTGTTTTGATTTTGCCTGAGGAACTTTTGTTTTCAAATCAGCATAATAATCAATAGTGACATATTTAGAATGTGCAATAAACTGTGAGTGAGTGGAACTTGATGTTCCTGAACATATAACTTTTATTCCGTTTTCTTCCAGTGCATTTTTTAATTCTGATGCATCTTCTTTACGTTTTGAAGAACTCATTATGCTTGCGGTGTATTCTTCCTTTACTCCGTCAAATTTTTGTCTGTATATCAGGCGGTTTATAACTTCTTGAGTTTTATCAGGATTAAGAATCCAATAACTTATATAACCGTGTTTGTTTGGCGCTCCGGGAAGCATTGCTATTTCAATATTATCCATATCAAAATGAGTAGCCAAACCTGCATATTGAGTCATCTCATAAGCAGACATATCGGTTTTTACATATTTATGTGCGACGGATACAAGTTTAGGAATTTTTACGACAGTTTCCGGCTTTTTCAAATCTGCAAGCAAACCTCTTAAAAACCATTGTTGACGTTTGGTTCTTCCTATATCTCCCATTGCATCATGTCTGAAACGCAGGTATTCTACAACATCTTTGTCGGTTAAATGATGTTTACCTTTTGTTATATTTATGTGGAGTTTGCCGGCATTATCATCATATTTCATATTCTTTTCTACATAAATGTCAACTCCCCCCAGCGCTTTTACGATTGCTCTTACGCCTTCATCGTGAAACATTATGTAGTGATCAATTTTTACCCCTAAAGTTTCTTCAATTGTTTTTATGGTCATTTTAATTCCGCCGATAGCGTGGGCTGCGTTAATTTTTTGCGTACCCATCCCGTCAGGTAGATAGACCTTGCTGTCTCGCGGTATAGATATTGCATTTACTGTTTTTGTTCTCGGGTCAACATTCATCAGGATTATGGTATCTGTCCTTGTACCAACCCATAGATCCGAGTCTGCGCCATTTGAATCAACCCCAAGAAGCAAAATGTTTTCTCTGTGAGGACCAAACGGTAAATTAAAATCTATTGTGGAGGATTCTTTGTTTGTCAGTTTTGCAAATAATGCCCCGAAAAATGATTCATTATCGCCGTTTTTATTTTGAATCCCGCCGATTATAAATATTCCGATTAATGCAATTAAAAATAATAACAACATTACTGATAATATGCGTCTAAATGATGATCCTGTCTTGTGGGATCGTCTGTATTTGTAACTTTCATATGGACTTGGGGTTCGTCCGTTTTGAGCTTTTGGGCGTCTTGCACCTTTATAACTTCTGCTATCTCTCATTTATTAAATCTCTTTTTATACCTATGCATACATTTTACAATAAAGAAATTAAAAACGTATACAATAAAAAGCGGATATTTACAAAATTGTAAAATCAGTGACTTAAATTAGATTCAATTTGGGCAAAAAATTCTTTATATGGCTGCGGTTTATATATGCGAATAACTTTAACCGGAGCCATTTGATTGAATGCAAATCCGTCTGCATTTTGCAGTACTTTTTCAATAGGAATAAATTTAACTTTTATACGGTTTTCGTCTATCTGTTCAACAAAGACATTTGCATCAAT
>CACXAK010000180.1 GCA_902765655.1 uncultured bacterium
ATCTTCATGTTCGTTAAACTCTAACCGAGGTGTAGTTCTTATGTATTGTTTTTCAATTAAATCTGCAACACTATAATTATCAACTATATCATCATCCTTTCTTATATTTTGATTTAAACAATCTTTAGTATTTATAATTAATAATCTTTTTAACCATTTACTGTATTGTTGACCATCAACAAATAATCTATTTAAAATTAATTCAGTATCTTTTTCGCAAGATAAGAATGAAGATTGTATTGGCGGCAAAGCGTTTCTCTGCATTTTATCTCACTCCTTTTATCTCTATAAAGATTCAACAACTACGTGTCTAATCTTTTTTCTATCATAATAAACGTCAAATTCACCTGTTTTACTATTCATTAATTGTAAATAAACTGTAGTTTTATCTCCAACAACAATAGCATCATCAACAACGACTGCAACTGCAAGAACCAATGCAAATAAGGTCAACAGGTTCATGGACATTCCAAGCATTTTTAAGGCAATAAATGTACCAATCAAAGATACTGGTATCGTTACGCAAGGAATTAATGTTGCCTTAAAATCTCCCAAGAATATAAATATAATTAAAATTACAATAAGTGATGTCAATATAATTGTAAATTCAACTTCGTGCATTGATTCGTTGATAAATATAGCATTATCCATCATAGTATCAATTTTTAAAGAATCCGGAAGGGTTCTTGAGAGTTTGTCCATTTCTTTGTGGACATTTTCTACAATCTCAACAGTGTTAGCCCCCGGTAATGGCATAACCTGAATTAAAGCCCCTGGTTTTGCGTCAACAAGACCAAATCTTGAATATGTTTTTGAACCCAATTCAACTCTTGAAACATCTTTCAATCTTATCTGGGAGGCGCTTTTATCAGAACGGATAATTATATTCCCAAATTCTTCAGGAGTAGTTAATCTGCCTTTTGTTAAAAGTGATAATTTCAGACTTGGTTTTTCATTTGTCGGTAAATCCCCCAAAGCACCTGTTGAAATTTGGGTATTTTGGTTATGTATAGCAGATTTTATTTCTGCTATAGAGACTTTGTAGTTAGCCAGTTTTGCAGGGTCAAGCCAAATTCTGATACTGTAATCATCTGCACCAAATACGTTTACAGAACCAACTCCGCTTATTCTCTTTATGGCATCTTTAATATAAATACTTGCATAGTTTGTCAAATCTAACTGATTCCAAGAACCATCATCAGATGAAAGGTTTAGAATTATAGCACCTGCACCGCTGACCTGATTCTGCGCTGTTACACCCTGGCTTGTTACTTCAGCCGGTAACAGTGCCTGAACCTGTTGAATTTTATTTTGAACATTCATCAAATTGATATCATTATCTGTTCCGGTTTTGAAGTATATGTCTAAAGAATATGAAGAGTCATAACAAGTTGATGACATGTATAACATATTCTTAACACCATTTAATTCAGATTCCAAAAGTGATGCCACTGATGATTCAATTACGGCAGCACTTGCACCGGGATAGCTTGCTGTTACTGTAACTTGCGGAGGCGTAATATTCGGATATTTTTCTTGTTGCAAGCCAAATAGTGAAAGTAGCCCGACTATTACAATAAAAGCCGATATTACAACAGCAAAACGTGGTTTTTGAATGAAGAAGTATAAGTCTTCTTTTTTAATTCCCATTATTTACCCTTTCCATTACTTTTTTTAGCAGAATCAGGTTTATATTGCTTTATTTTTACAGCTTCACCTGACTTATAAATGTTTTGTATTCCTTTAACGACGATTACATCATCATAAGAAAGACCTTTTTCTACAATCCAGTTATTATCATAATTTTCATTGACAACTATATCTTTTTTTACAGTTATACCGTCTTTTACGGTCCAAACATAATATCCTGTACCAACATCAGTTTTAGTTGCAGATTGAGGAACAAGCATAACTTTTTGCGGATGATTTACTTTAATTGTTACATTTACATAATCCCCAGGGATTAAGAGTTCATCAGGGTTTTCAAATACCGCCCTCAATGTAACTGTTCCTGTTGTTTCATCAACTTTATTATCTACAAATTCGATTTTACCTTCCTGTTCATATTTTGTGCCGTCAGAAAGCCCCAAAATTATAGATACTGAATTATCAAGACTTGGATTTTTGTCCTTATTTTCTTTAAAATATTTTTTCAGTTCAATAAAATCCCCGCTTCTTACAGAAAATATAACTTTCATAGGGTTTGTTGTATAAATCTGTGCTATAACTCCGGTGGAAGGTGTTACATAATTTCCGACAGAAACGATTGCTTTACCGATTCTTCCATCCATAGGTGAAGTTATATTCGTGTAATTTACGTTTAAATTTGCCTTTTTTAATTCCGCAAGCGAACCATCCAAAGCTGCACGATATTTATTCCTGTTAGTCAGTGCATTATCGTAGTATTCGCGGCTGACCAAATCCTTTTTGTAAAGCTCTGCGGCTCTTTTTAAATCAATTTCAGAATTTTTATATACTGCAGTATTTTCACTAACCGTAGCTCGTGCACTCTTTGCTGCAAAAATGTATTCATCAGGCTCTATCAAAAAGAGTCTTTGACCTTTTTTTACTTTGTCGCCTTCCTGAAAATACCTTTCCTGTAACCACCCGCTTACACGGGCAATAACATCTACCGACTTTTGTGCTTCGATTCTTCCCGTTGTAGTAAATGACGGATTAATATTTTTTGCCGCCGGATGTGCGACTTCAACCACTTTCGGCTGTGACATCATATAAACACTTATTAAACCTGTTATCAGTGATTTTGCCTGATTCCATATAATGGGTACTAGAATTACAACAAGTAAAATGGTAACAATTTTTGTTTGCTTAGACTTCCAATCTATTTTCATAACATAAATCCCTTTTTTACAATTAATACTAAGACGATATTTATTCTTAAATTATATCATTAAAGAAAAATATTTGTCATTTAGTAATTAAAATTATTTATGATTAAATTTCAGATATAATGATCTTATTGTTGTTTTTTAATATGTTTCACAAGATAAATTAAAGTTGCAATTGT
>CACXAK010000181.1 GCA_902765655.1 uncultured bacterium
TTCAATTTCTCTTGTTACATCTTTGAATGCCTGAGTAGAATATAATCTTGATAAATCTTCTTTTATAAGATTTTCGTTATAAACCATGCCCGGCTCTGTCAATATATTTCTGGCAACAATATAATCTTTTGTTTTTTCGTTGCCTTCAATCATTATTTTGTCTATGATACCTTCTTTGATTTCAATGTTAATTGTTCCGTCAGGATCATCAGTAACAGAGGCAATCCTTGCAAGGATATAACCCTTTTGCATATATAAATCCTGAATTTTGACAATGGCATCATTGATTTTAGTAATATTTTGCGGCTTCCCTTTCATATCTTCAAGATTATTAAGAATATCCTCTGTTGAGATAACAGTGTTTCCGTCAATAGTAAAATCTTTAACAGGGATATTTTCTTCTACAATAATCTTAATGGAAACAGTTCCATCATCATTATTTGTAGGAATTGCTTTCATTCTTTCCGAGAAGTAGCCGGTTTCATAAATTGTATGCAAATCTTCCTGCATGTCCGAGCGGGAATATGGTTCTCCGACTTTCATTTTCATTTGGGATAAAATTTCGTCTTTTGGAAGTGAGTTTAAGCCGTAAAATTCAATATCTTTAATTGTTTTGTTCTCTTTATCTCCAACGGTTGAAGAAGAAGATGATGAAGACACCGAAAAGTCGTCAGAGGTATAAGCGGGAGTATTTTGAGCAGGGGCTTGTTGTACGTTAGAAGCGTCAAAAACCGTATTTGAAGCCGCATTATGTTTAACGGCTTCTTCAGTTATACCCATGCTTGACCCCCATACATCTTCAACCGCAAATGCGGGAGCCTGCATCAGGGATATAAGCAATATGGCTGATAATATCTTTTTCAATGAGTTTAAATTCAAGAACACATTCCCTTAAACTACCACTTCTCTCCAATAAAATTCTAGCATGAATTTACTAAAAAAGTAAAATATTTTACAACTTATTTACCAACAGAAATTTTGTATATTTTGTTTTTGTTTTCACCAAATAATTCGGATAAAATAACAGAAATATCTTTGGGGCTAAAACCTTTATCTTTCAGGAGCTTAACTTTTTTTTGCATTTCGTTGACATCCGCAAAATTATTATTTCTGAATACAAGAACAACAAATTCACCCTTTGGTGCATTTTGTTCAAAATGCTCAATAATATTATCAATTTCACCGGTAATAATTTCTTCAAACATTTTTGTAAGTTCTCGCCCTACTGCAATTTTTGTATTTGGACGGACAGATTTTATAATCCTGAGAGTTTGCAAAATTCTGTTTGGGGATTCATAGAAAATAAAATCTTTATCTTCATAATCTGTTACAAGTTTCTGAATTTTTTGTTCTGTTTTTGGAAGAAAACCGACAAAACTAAAACATTCATCCTGTCTTGATATTTGTGAAAGAAATGTGACGATTGCGTTTGCTCCGGGCAGTGCGGTTACACTAAAACCTCTTTGTCGTAATTCTTTCACAATAACACTTCCGGGATCACAAATGAGCGGTGTTCCTGCGTCAGATACAAGTGCAATTTTTTGTCCTGATTCAAGTATTTTTACAATTTGTTCAACCCGTTCTTTTTCGTTGTATTTGTGATAAGACAAAGTTTTAGTTCTTATATCATAGTGATTTAAGAGCTTTTGAGTTACTCTTGAATCTTCGCATGCAATTATATCAACAGATTTTAAAATTTCTATTGCTCTAAATGTAAGATCACCCATATTCCCGATAGGTGTCGGCACAATATAAAAATCATATTCTTTCATAAATAAATATTAGCATAAATATTAACAATATCTTAATTATTAAAGCCGTAATTTTACTTGATTACAAAATATGTTGATGATACTATCGACATGTTATAGTAGTAGAAAATGTTACACATAAAAGAAGGAGAAAAATTTATGGTAAACGTAGCAATTAACGGATTCGGCAGAATTGGTAGAAATACTTTAAGAGCCGCAATCAGAGAAGGTATTTTTGACAAAATCAATTATGTAGCAATCAATGACCCTGGTTTGAAACCGGAAGATGCTGCAAGAATTTTCAAATATGACTCAGTTATGGGTAAATTTGACGGTACAGTTGAAGCATACGAAGAAGGCATTATCGTTAACGGTAAGAAAATTAAATTCTTCGCAGAAAAAGATCCTGCTCAACTTCCTTGGAAAGATTTAGGTGTTGAAGTTGTTGTTGAATCAACAGGTTTCTTCACAGATGCAACTAAAGCTCACGCTCATATTGATGCTGGTGCTAAAAAAGTTATCATCTCTGCTCCTGCTACAAACGAAGATAAAACTATCGTTTTAGGTGTAAATGATAAAGAATATGATCCTGCTAAACACAATGTAATTTCTATGGCATCTTGTACAACTAACTGCTTGGCTCCTGTAGCTAAAGTTATCGATGAAAAATTCGGTATCGTTAAAGGTTTGATGACAACTGTTCACTCATACACAGGTGACCAAAGAATCTTAGACGCAGGTCACAAAGACCCACGTCGTGCAAGAGCTGGCGCTTTGAACATTGTTCCTACAAAAACCGGTGCTGCTAAAGCTGTTGCATTAGTTTTACCTCAATTGAAAGGTAAATTGGACGGTTTTGCTATGAGAGTTCCTACTCCGGACGTATCTTTGGTTGACGTTGTATTTGAACTTGCTAAAGACGTTACAGTAGAAGAAGTTAACGCTGCATTAAAAGCAGGTGCTGACGGACACGTTCTTTGCTACACTGAAGAACCGTTGGTATCATCAGATTATGTTGGAACTTCTCAATCTTCAACTGTTGATGCTTTATTAACTCGTGTAATGGGCGGAAACCAAGTTAAGATTATTTCTTGGTACGATAACGAAATGGGTTATTCTACAAGATTGGCTGAAACAACTTATATGGTTGCTTCTAAATTATAATTTTTTATTATAAGAAAGAAAGAGGTTATCAATTTGATAACCTCTTTTTTTTACTTTTCTTTTGTTAAAAATTTAACAATATCGAAATCTTTAAATTTGTCGCCAAGATTTTTCAATCTTGCCGATACATCTTCAACATCAGCTTTTGAATTTACAAAATCAACTACGTCGATACCAAATTGTTCCGGTCTTTTATCCGTAAATGGTATTAATTTTTTGAATAAAAATTTTATCATATCAGGCTGCGCATCCGGCTGAACAAAAATTTTAATAAAATTCATAAATCTTTCTTGTTTGCTCAAATCCATTGTATAGCCACCCGAAAGAGTTTCTTTTGCAATTTCTGGTACAACTTTTGAAGTCGCAACCATTTGTCTTGCAAGCTCTTTATCATTCAATACTCCTCCGGACATAACATGCAGGGCGTATTTAGATGTTATTGAATCAGTATTGTTTATAACAGCATTTACTAAATCCATACCTTCAGGATTTTCTTTTGAGGCATTTACCATTTGTGGAATCAATTTTTCCTTTAATGATTTTGTATAAGCTTTATCAACAGCAGCTTCTACAGATGTCAGCATCGCATGATATTCTGATAATTCAAGCGTATCGCAGATAGTACCTAAATCCTTTGGATTAAGAGTTTTAATTTCTTTTGCAAATTGTTTAATTTCAGGAATTTTTTCGGCATAATAATCTATATTATTTTGTAATACATTGTATGTTCTGCGGTCTATATCCCTTGTAACCGCACCCATTTGTGAAAAACCGCCTGTAAATAAACGTCTTACCGGTTCTTTTACTGCAGAATTAATTTTAAACATGTTTTCTCCTTTTTATTTTTAATTAGTAAAACATGTAAAAATAAATTTTGCCTAATTTAAAATACTATTTAACAACTTTATTAAGCCCATGCGGCTTATCGACGTTACGATGGAGTTTTAGTGCTATTTCCAAAGCCAATAACTGAATAATAACTAAAATTCCGAATGTTTTTATCATTGGTTTTGAGCAATCTACATTCAGATTGTATGCAGATTTAATTTGATTTGTTCTGTTGCCGATAATAACAATTGGCGGCTTATAATTTTCTTTAATATTATTCAGATTTTTCACCGCGGTATAATTCAATTCATCATTTGAGATATAAATCATTGCACTTTTGGCATTATTTAAAACCGCAACATGTCCGTGCATAAATTCACCTAAAATATATGAACAGGTATTTATATAAGAAGTTTCTTTAATTTTTAAAGATGCCTCTTTGGCAAATGCATACATTTCTCCGTCTGCACTCATTACGATGCTTTTATACCTTGCCAAAAAACGTGCCGCCTGTTTGATTTTTGAATGTATTTTGTATGCTTTGTCTATTACTTCGGGAATATCACGCATATCACGAAGCAGTGCAGAAATCTCAACCCCTTTATTTTGAGCAAGTTTTAACACCAGAAGTATGCCGCAGACAAGTTGGGAAGAAAAAGATTTTGTTGCTGCAATACTTTTTTCATCACCAGCATGACAAGCAATATGATAATCCGATGAATTCCATATTGAAGAATTTTCTTTATTTGTTATGCATAATGTTTTTACATTATGTTCTTTTGCTCTTAATAGTGATGCATTTGTATCTGTTGTTTCGCCTGACTGAGTAATGAAAACATACAAAATATCTTCGCTATCAGCAATTTTTGGCTGAAGCAAAAATTCACTTGAATATATGGCTCTTGCTTCTATTTGTGCAACAGAGCCAAACAAACTTGCGCAATATCTTGCACAATGATATGAAGATCCGCTTGCGACGAGAAATACTCTGTTTATCCCCTGAGGAATGTCTATTTCAATTTGCCCGTCTTTTACATATGCATCCAAAATCTGCTCGCAAATTTTACTTTGAGCAAATATTTCGGTTTCCATGGATGATTTTTTACGTTTAAGTAATGGCATATTAACCTTCCAAAAATTCACGAACAAACTTATTAACCGTTTGCGGATTAGCTCTGCCTTTGGTTTCTTTCATAACCTGACCGACAAAGAAGCCAAGCAGATTTGTTCTTCCGTTTTTGTAAGCTTCAACTTCATTCGGATGTGCTTCTACAATGGCTTTTACCATATCTTTAATAGCACTTTCATCATTGATTTGGCTCAGCCCTTTTCTTTGAACAATATCAGTTGCCTTTTCTCCTTTTGTAATCATATCTTCTACAAGGATTTGTTTACCGATATTGTTTGAAATTGTACCTTTTTCAATTAAAGCAATCAGTTCTGCCAAATTTTCAGGAGTTAATTTTGTTTCATTAATTTCCTGATGATTTTCTTTTAAGTATGCGGTGATTTCACCGGTTAAGAAATTAACTGCAGTTTTGGGATTTGCGCCAAGCTCAAGAACTTTATCAAAGAATTTTGCAAGCTCCATCTGTGATACAACAACATTAGCATCGTATTCGCTTAAACCCAAATCTTGATATCTTTTACGTTTTTGGTTCGGAAGTTCAGGCATTTTTGCTCTGATTTCTTCTACCCATTCTCGTGATATTTCCAATGGCATCAAATCAGGTTCAGGGAAGTAACGATAGTCATTAGCGTCTTCTTTACTTCTCATTGATTTTGTTTCTCTAGTATCGTCATTCCAAAGTCTTGTTTCCTGAACAACTTCTCCGCCTTCTTCAACAAGTTCTATTTGTCTGTCAATTTCGTATTCCAATGCTCTTTCCAATGCAGAGAAAGAGTTGATATTTTTAATTTCTGCTCTTGTTCCGTATTCTTTTGAACCTTTTGGCATAATTGAAATGTTTGCATCGCATCTCATAGAACC
>CACXAK010000182.1 GCA_902765655.1 uncultured bacterium
TCTGGCGAAGGCTGCTCTGCATACTCGAAATGCACACCATAATCAGAGCCATCGCCTAATAGACGCTTAAAGCCGGGCAGATCATAAGGATATCAGGAAACAAATATCGTCTCTTGATATGCGTATAAAGCGCCTCGAAAGGAAGTAACAGTAAATGTTTTGTAATAATATAGAAAAACATAATAAAAAAGCATTTACGCTTGCAGAATTAATGGTAATTATGTCTGTAATGGCGGTTATAATGGCTGCTGTTGCACCTATTTTTACATCTCGCTATACAAATGTTTCTTTGGATAATGTTTGGGAGCAAGTTCCGGCAAGTAATTCTAACGACATCTTTGCAGATGCTCCTGTGCGCGCAATGAGTCAGCAGATTATAATTGGCAGTACTCCTGCTGATTTAGAGGATATAAGAACTACTTTTGAACCGTACTCGAAGCTGATTATTCATTCTACGAATCAGGTTGATGGCAACAAGTTTCAAAAACAGATTGACTTTAGACGTGGCGGGGAAAAGGTAGGTTACTTATTTGCCGCAAATTCAAATTTACTGCTTGGAGGGAATTATAATAGTGTAAGTTTTACATATAGGCCCTCTAATTTAGATAATATTACTGCAATGAATATTGGTACAGGTGCAGCCGGGAATACTGCGTTCGGAAGATATGCTCTTGATTCTTTGACAACAGGTATGTATAATTCGGCTTTGGGTTATTCTGCGTTAAGTGGTTTAAAAGCAGGGAATGCAAATACTGCTGTCGGAGTGCAAGCAGGTTCAAATCTTACTCAAGGCAACGGGAATGTATTTGTCGGTTATAATTCATATAATAGCAATGATGGTGAATATAATACAATTATAGGCAACAATTCGGCGGGACGTTCTTCTGTCAGTAAAAGAGTAACTGCAATAGGAAATGAGGTTAATGTAAAAGGTGAGGATAACGTTGCCGTCGGTAATAAATCAAATGCAGGAGGATATTTTAACACTGCTGTTGGTTATGGAGCTTTAGCGTCTGAAAATCCTGATTCTGATACTTACGGGAGTTTTAAATATAATACGGCAGTTGGTTATAATTCTTGTTCCGGTATCGGTCGTCAGGCAAAAAATATTACATGTATTGGCGGTAGCGGTGTTGATCCTGCAATGAGCGGCACTGCTAAAAACTTTTTTACTGAAGATAGTGACACTCCAAGGGTTTTAATTGGTAAATCCGCATCTAAGTTTTCAAGTGCTGCGACTTTAGAAGTGCATAATGCCTCAGGGAATAGCAGTTATTATCCGTACCCGGGTTCTTCATACGGGCTTGGAAATGCATCAGTCATAGTTAATGGAAACTTAGTTGTTCGAGGTCAAACCTATATGGTTGGGCGTTCTCCGTACCCGATTGCCCCGGGATCAGATAGTAATGTTTATGCAAATACTGTTTCTTTGATGGGTTACAGATTGTATAAAGAATCTCCTTCTTCTCACAAACCTTTGATTGGCATGGATGGTTCTGATTATTCACAACGTGTTGATCATGAAAATTCAAGTTCAAATCAGAGGTATTTACACCAAAAATATAATGCAAGGGAGCACTGTATATGTGCCTATTCTTGTGGAAATTCTTCTGCTGATTCTGAAGGCAGAAGAACATATAATTGGTCTTATTTGGCATTTAATAAATATGCACAACTTTTTTCGAATCTTTTGGACGGATATGATTATTATTGGGGACCTTCCCCGCATAGTTGCGGTTCAAATTACAGTAATCAAAGTGATGAAGCAAATAATATTGAACTTGACAGAGCTCGTAATTTAGTTAAAAGTGCATCTGATGTTGATTATAGTGGAGATGTGGATTCTTTTTCAGGAGGTTCTTGCTGTCCTATTCTCACGCCAACTGGATACAGACGTTCAGATACAATATCAAGTGATTTACGTCTAAAAGATGTAGATTCTCCATTTGAAAATGGTCTTAAAGATTTATTAAAATTAAAAATTTATAATTATACATTTAAGTCTGATAAGACAAAAACTCCTTATGTAGGGGTAATTGCTCAGGATTTGAAACAGGTGTTCCCTGATTCTGTTTCTAAAGATGAGAATGGATATTATAAAATTCGCAAGGAAGATATGTTTTATGCGGCAATTAATTCAGTAAAAGAATTATATAAGGAATTATTAAATCTAACTAAACGTCTTGAAAACGATATTCTGAGAATAGTTGCTCTTAAAAATGAAAATTCCAGATTAAAGCAAAAACTCGTTGAAATTTCAAAAGAATTGGATAAATTTGAAAAATAAAAGGCGGGGAATGATTCCACGCCTTTTTAAATTATTATTTGATAAATATTATTTACGCGCAGCCACAACCACAAGTTGAAGCTTTTTCTCTTAACTCATTTGCTTTATCAGTATGCTCCCAAGGAACATCAATGTCAGTTCGACCCATATGACCATATGCGGCAAGCAATTGATAGAATTTGCCGCCATTTTTTGATGGCAAGTTTCTTAAATCAAATTTATTGATAATTCCTGCCGGAGTTAAATCAAAAGTTTTTGAAACGATTTGTGCCAATTCTTCGTCAGATATTTTACCTGTTCCAAAAGTATCAACCATAATTGATAATGGTTCTGCTACGCCGATTGCATAAGCCAATTCAATTTCACATTTGTCAGCTAAGCCGGATGCTACAATATTTTTTGCAACATATCTTGATGCATAAGCTGCCGAGCGGTCAACTTTCGTTGGATCTTTTCCTGAAAATGCTCCGCCGCCGTGACGAGAATAACCACCGTAAGTGTCAACAATAATTTTTCTTCCTGTTAATCCGGAATCCCCTTGAGGACCACCTATAACGAATCTACCTGATGGGTTGATAAGAATGATTGTTTTTTCATCCGGTTTAATTTCACAAGATTCAAAAACGTGGTCAATAACTAATTTTTTTAAATCGTTTGAAATTATTTTCTGAACAGCTTTGTTATCTGAAACCCCATTAATTTCAGGATTATGCTGAG
>CACXAK010000183.1 GCA_902765655.1 uncultured bacterium
ATAGACCCTATGGTTTCTGATCTGGCATTGAAATCAATTCCAAAAGTTGAAGATTTGTCTATTATTAGCGAAAATTCCGCATCAAAAATTAAAGTTCCGCTTACAGAACGAGAATATGAAGTATTAAAACACCTTGTATCAGGTAAAAGCAACACGGAAATTGCAAAAGAATTAATAGTCAGCGTTCACACAGCAAAGGCACATGTATGCTCAATTCTGCAAAAAATGTGCGTAAATGACAGAGTTCAGGCGGCAGTAAAAGCCGTAAAAGAAGGAATGGTATAAATTCTGCGTCTATCATATAAAACTGTTGGAAAGGATGTATTAACTCATCTTTTCTAACAGTTTCTGCACAAGTTTTGACGGCAAACCGATAACATTATCGATTTGTCCGTCGACCGATTTTACAAACCCTTCAGGCAGCTCCTGAATACCATAACTTCCTGCTTTATCAAACGGTTTAAAATTATCAAGATAAAATTTGATTTGAGAATCTGTTAAATTTTCAAAAGTAACAAAAGTTTTATCAGATTCGACAATATATTCAAAATTTTCAGAATTTATCACCGCAACAGAAGTGACAACAAAATGAGTTTTGGCTGATAACATTTTTAATGTCTCAAATGCATCATTATAATCCTGCGGTTTTCCTAATATTTTGTTATCTATAACTACAATTGTATCCGCACCAAGAACCAAAATATTATCACCTTTTGCATTCAGTTTTTGGGCAACATCAAGTGCTTTGTTATATGCAAGCTTCTCGACAAATTCGCAAGAGAAAACCGTCTGTGTATGAGGTTCATCATATTCAGACGGTATTACGTCAAAATCCAATTTCATTTTTTTCAGAATATCTGCTCTTCTGGGAGAAGAAGAAGCGAGAATTATTTTTCCCATTTGTTTCTCCTTTATTTTTGATAACATCTTATCAAAAAATTAAAGAAGAAAAAACTTTTATCTTTGGCCCAACGATCGCTGATATCGCGCAGTCCTTGCATTAATTGCATAGCATGCGATATTTAATCTTTGCCGTAGTTGTACCATGTTTCTTAATGTCGATGCATACTCATTCATTGCACCAAGCATTTTTTCAGGATCAACCATTGATTCCATGTTTTCATGGTTATCAACTTTTTCTTCCTGATATTTTTGTACCAACATCTTGTCGATGTAGTCTTCTGCGCCTATACCCATAAGCTGCCTCCCTATAGATTTTGACTATTATCCTATTGAGTTTTTGAATCATCCTATCCCTGAAAATTAATATCCCAGGTATTTCCTATACATTAATAAAGTATTTTATTTTCTTGAAATTGACTTTTTTATTCCGAATATTAAGAAAACTTTACAATAAATTTTATAAATTCTTTTAAAAGATATAATTTTATTATGAACGAAATCAAAATTATTTCACCGGTAAAGAATCCTGAGGATATACCTGTTTTCTGCAAAAATACTCATTGCCGCAGATATTATGTTTATTACGACAAATTTATGGACGGGAATTTTGAGCTTGTTAATGAATTCGTAAAAATTGCAAAAGAAAACGGCGCAAAATTTTTTATTAATTTTAAACACGATATTACAGAAGAAGAATTACCCGAAATTAAAAAATTCCTCAAATATCTTAAAACTACAGAAATAACAGGTATATATATAAATAGTTTTGCCGTACTTGAGGCAATTAAAGTATTTAATTTGCCGTTTAAAGTTATGGCTGACTCCTATTTTGATATTCATAATCTTGCGGGAATTGATTTTATAAACAGTTTCCACAAAGTTCACGGAATTATAATAACGGAAGAAATTTATCTTAAAAATATTCAGAAAATCAAAAAATTTACTGATTTGTCACTGGCAATTGATTCCGATAACCTGCCCTGGTGTGCAGAAGATATTATAAAACTCAATGCCATTGATTACGTTGTAATCAAAGGCAAATTTAAGGATTCCGAAGACATTCTTGAAGGGATTGAACTTATTGAAAAAATTCTTGAAAAACCAAAGATGTTTAAAAAGCAAAAACTTCCGTTTAAACACACAAGACAGTGTATTTATCAGACAAATCACTTCTCGGGAGATGTTGTAAGTGCCGAGGGCAAGGACTTTAAATTCAGCAGAAACATAAAGAATTTTGACTGGGATGTAAAGCGTGTACAGATGCCTAAGGATTTAAAAATTACAAACAAATACCGCCTGAATTTGCGTCTTACAGGGCTTGCGCAGATTAAAGAACTTGAAAATTACATCAAAAAAATCGGGCATAATCCGATTTACTCTATCGAATATGGTGAAATTGTTTCTACATGCGACCTTGCAAAAAACAGTTTCCCTCAGGTTATAACAAAAGTTAAAAAGTTTTGTTCAAAATATGGGATTATATTTCAGCTTTCGACTCCTAAAATTCTTATAGAGCGCGATTTTGACAGAACTTATGAATACGAAAAAGAATTGTTATTAACAGATCCTCATCCGGATTCCCTGATTATTAACAATATCGGTTATTTTTGGTCGTTTATCAATGACAGCGATATTAACCACATACCGTTTGAAATCGGTCAGGGGATAAATTTGTTAAACAGCATGTCGATTAAGTGCCTTAATAACCTTGCAAGAATTGATACGGTTGATTTTTCGTCATTCCCTGATTGGCAGTCAGCTATGAAAACGCTAAAAAAACTTAAAAATGAAATCCCAAACAGAAAATATACAATCGGGGGTAACAAAAGGGTTTCGAGTATGGGATTGTGCCCTTTAAATAATGATAGTGCGGTTGTTTCGAGGTTATCATGCAAAGCACCTTGCCATAATGGGACTTATGCACTGAAAGATCCCTCTTTGGATAAAGTATTTCCGTTCACCTGCGATGGTTTTTGCAGAATGCACATGTTTGAAGATACGGTAATGCAGGACTTTGATAATATAGAAGAACTTTATAATGCGGGGATAAATGAATTTGTCTTTGATTTTTC
>CACXAK010000184.1 GCA_902765655.1 uncultured bacterium
TTTATCTAAAATATCAATTTTGTCTTTATGTCCGATATCAATATAAATTCCGTCATTGGAAATTTTATATGTCGATACATCTTCAAGAGTCCATTTATCATCAGCAGCATAACCTTTTTTAGCCAAATAAATATTTGTAAGCTGATGTACATCCTGATATATTCTGTTTGAGAAATCAAGAACCGTGATATATTCCATATCACGTCCTATAGCTCTTGAAACAACAACAGCAAGCAACGGATGCCCTGATTTATCTTTTTGCGTATATATGTACTGTGCATGCATTATATCCCCGCGGATTGCACGAATCTGACTTTCGGCATACGGAGTTCCTTTCCCTTCCAAAAAGAAACATATACTTGAAAAGAACATCGCAAAAATAACAACCGGAACAACAATTCGCTGGAACGACATACCGACAGCACGGAATATCGTCATTTCAGAATCTTTACTCAATTTATCAAAAGTAAATAAGGTTCCCAAAAGTAACCCGACAGGAATTGCCTTATCTACGATTTTAGGCAATTCAAAAACCAAAAGTTTCATTGCAGTTTTAAAATCATAACGCCCGTCAAGAGCATCACCTATTGTATTTAAAAGAATTTCAGGTGCAATCCATACAATCGTAAATAACAAAACAGCAGCTATTGTTGCACCTGCAACCTGCCTGAAAATATATTTATCATAAATTGAGATTTTTGGGAATTTTATATTCATTACAGCTTGAAATCCTCACCCAAATAATGTTTTTTAGCAATAGGATCGACAGCAACATCTTTACTTCTTCCCTGAATTTTAATTTTACCGTCAAAAATTACATATGCTCTGTCTGTAATAGATAATGTTGCCTTTGGGTTGTGGTCGGTAATTAATACCCCTAAACCCTTATCTATAGATAATCTTCTGATATTTTCCTTAATTTCACCAATTGCGATAGGGTCAATACCAGTAAACGGTTCATCAAGAAGAATAAAATCAGGGCTTGCTGCCAACGCACGGGCAAGTTCTACTCTTCGGCGTTCGCCCCCTGACAGGGATATAGCTGCTTCTTTTCTCAATCGTGTCATCCCAAATTCATCTAATAATTCTTCTAATTTTTTATGTTTTTCATCCTGAGTTAATTTATCATTCATCTGAAGAACAAGTTTTAGGTTATCTTCAACAGATAAACTTCTGAAACTTGAGGCCTCCTGCGGCAAATAACCAATACCCAAACGTGATCTGATATGCATCGGGCGGGTAGTAATTTCCTGACCTTCAAGGAATACATGACCTTTATTCGGTTTTACAAGTCCGACAATCATATAGAATGTTGTAGTTTTACCGGCACCGTTAGGCCCCAGCAGACCAACTACCTCACCTTTATTTACCTCGAAAGACACATCATTTACAACACGTCTGTCGCCATATATTTTTACAAGATTTTTTGCCTCTATTCTCATTTTATCCCCTTTGGTTATTTTATAATTTTACACCCTAAATCCAATAATGCAAATAAATTAAGGTACAGAAATTCAGACCGAATATACTAATAATACTCTATATTCTTAGCGCCTTACTGCCTTAGTGGCTTAGTATCTTTGTGCCATAAAAAAAGAAAGTCTCATCAATTTGATAAGACTTATAAATATACATTTACCCCACACGCATGTTAACATAACAAAATTTCATTGTCAAGTATAATGAATATTTATGTTGACTTTTAATTTATTTTCATTAAATACACTACAAAACTACATTAAACAGATGATTTTTCATTAATAACAATTAATAATCATGACAAATTATCCGATAATGTAGATAAGAAGTAGAGGTAGATAATGAAAATTAACGGCGGAATATTTTACAACGAAAACGGCTTAACGAATTCCATCAGAGCGATGCATTTGCAAAGCGAATTACTCGGCATCAGAAACGAAAATGTCGGGGGTTTTGACAAAGTCGGCTATCAGAGAAAAGAACCGGTTGTTTCATCATTTACGGAATTTATGGGAGTTCACGCCCTTTCAACAACTGTTGACGACAAGGTCGGGCGTATATCAATTTCCGATAATCCGCTTGATATTGCAATTGCAAATAAAGGATATTTTCAGGTAGATACCGGCAACGGAATAAAATTGACCCGTGACGGCAGATTCAAAGTGGGTTCTGACGGCTCGCTGTTAACACTTGAAGATGCGCAGGTGCTGTCTGATGCCGGAATCCCTATTAAGCTGCCGTTTATTCCGCAAAATCTCAGACACATAAAAGTAGATATCAACGGCAAAATAAGTATTTTTAATGAAGAAACTCACGAGTTTAAAAAAGTAGCACGCCTAGGAGTCGTAGATGCAAACGGACTTATTGTAATGGAACCTAATATAAAACAGGGCTACAACGAATATTCCAATGTTTCATTACAGGAAGAATTTATAAAAATGATGCCTATAATGAAAAATTTCGATGCAAACCGACAAATGTTTATGCTTCAAAATTCGGTATTAGGTAAAGCAATCTCACAATTGAGTTCAGCATCATAAGTATAGAAAGGTAGAAGATGTATAACTTTCAGGCAATAATTTCAAAAGGTACAAATAATGCGTTAGTACAATTCGAACGATTCGGTATGCTTGCGCATAATCTTTCAAACGTTGATACAAACGGGTACAAAAAACAAACTTTTGAACAGATATTAAAAGAAGACGGATATCTCACAGGAGCAATCCGAAACGACAACAAACAGGGTTCTATAAGAGTAACCGAAAATCCTTATGATGTTGCAATTGATGGCCCAGGTTATATTCCTGTAACTTCACCGAGCGGTCAAGTTCAGTATACCCGTGACGGAGCATTCAGAACAGGCAAGGACGGATATTTGATAACTAGTGACGGCTGGCTTGTTGGTGACGGGATAAAAATTCCCGCAAACTGCCTGAAATTTGAAATCAAGAAAAACGGCGATGTTGTTTATTACAATTTCCACGGCG
>CACXAK010000185.1 GCA_902765655.1 uncultured bacterium
GCAAAACAATGCGGTGTTGTAAAAGAAGAATTTACAAATCCTTATGACACATCAAGAATTGCTCAAATTATTGATGAAACTGCTCATGATATGATTTTTGATGCTTATCATAACTTTGACAGAGAGTATCGTCAAAATAAATTAGAAGAAGCAAAAAAATTAGTAAAAGAAAAAATTGATGCTTTGCCTGAAGATGATTATATTAAACAAATCATTGAAGAAACAGGTATTGATTTTGTGGCAGAAGAATTTAAAGCAGCTGAAAAGCACATTATGCGTGCAATGATTCTTGATGAAGGCGTTAGAGCTGACGGCAGAAAACCAACCGAAGTTCGTCCTATCTGGTGTGAAGTCGGTGTTATTCCAAGAGCGCATGGTTCTGCCGTATTTACAAGAGGACAAACTCAAATTCTTTCAGTTGCGACATTAGCTGGTCCTGCAATGAAACAGGAACTTGACGGTGTTGACCCTCAAACTGAAAAAACTTATATGCATAAATACATATTCCCGGGATTTTCTGTTGGTGAAGTTAAACCGTTAAGAGGCCCGGGAAGACGTGAAGTTGGTCACGGGAACTTGGCAGAAAGAGCTAATATTCCTGCATTGCCAAGCCCTGACGAATTTGGTTATACAATTCGTGTAACATCTGATGTACTTGAATCAAACGGTTCAACTTCAATGGGTTCTACTTGCGGTTCTTCAATGGCATTGATGAATGCAGGTGTTCCCGTAAAATGTATGATCGGTGGTGTTGCAATGGGTATGATTAAAGAAGACGGTTATGAACCTGTTGTGTTAACTGATATTCAGGGGATTGAAGACTTTTTAGGTGATATGGACTTTAAAGTTACAGGTAATGATACAGGTATTACAGCTCTTCAAATGGATATGAAGGCGAAAGGTATTCCGAATGAAACATTGCGCCGTGCTTTATTCCAGGCAAAAGATGGTAGATTACATATCTTAGGCAAAATGAGAGAAGTTATCACTGAGCCGGCTAAGGAATTATCACCATTTGCGCCAAGTATCACAACTCTTACAATTCCGACTGAAGATATCGGCGCTGTAATTGGGCCGGGCGGAAAACAAATCAGAGAAATTATTGACGCGTCAGGTGCCGAAATTGATATTCAGGATTCAGGTTTGGTAACAATTACATCTAATGATCAGGAAGGCGCTAAAATCGCTATTAAAATGATTAAAGATATATAAGCCGGAAGTCGGTATGGTTATCAAAGGCAAAGTTGTAAGAATTATTCCTATCGGTGCTTTCGTTGAATTAGGTGGCGGCAAAGACGGTATGATTCATATATCTCAGGTTTGCAATGAGAGAATTGAAACTATTGAACCGCATCTTAATATCGGAGATGAAGTTATTGTTAAGGTTATTAAAATTGACGAAAAAGGCAGAGTTAATCTTACTCTAAAAGGCGTCACCGAAGAAGATAAAGCAAATTGTATAAGTTAATTTTTGCAATTTAATATTCTAAAAAAAAGACCGGTTTACAAATCGGTCTTTTTTTTGTGTTATCATAAAATAAAAATGATAATGGAGAGTTAAATATGGTTGATGTAGTTACAATTGGAAGTGCGACGATGGATGTATTTGTAGAATGTGATGATGCAAATGTTGTATCAGTTCGCAAAAAAGATCATTCTACTGATTTTATGAGTTATCCTTATGGCTCAAAACTTGAAATTACCGATTTTGATACGCAAGTCGGTGGAGGTGGTGTTAATACTGCCGTTAATTTCGCAAATTTAGGGTTTTCTACATCTGTTATATTTAAAGTCGGAGATGATATCTACTCAAAGGGCTTATTTGACTTTTTCAAAAATAAAAATGTAAATTTAGACTCAATAATTCAGGATAAGAAGGAATCAACGGGTTTTTCAATTATTTTAACGAGCTTCGAGGGAGACAGAACTGTTCTCGCTCACAGAGGGGCAAATGCTCATATTAAAAAATCAGAAATAGATTTTGAAGCAATTAAAAATGCTAAATTGTTATATATTGCACCTTTAAATGGTGATAGTAACAAACAACTGGATGATCTTGTAAAATTTGCCAAAGAAAATGATACATTGGTGTGCTTTAATGCGGGAACAACAGGTATTAAAAAGGGCTTTAATTATTTAAAGAAAATTCTTGCGTTGGCTGATGTTGTTGTTTTAAATAAAGAAGAGGCACAAATGGCAACAGGAATTTATTTGAGACAAGATACTAAAGAAATTAAATATTCTAAAGAGTTAATTCACCCTGATTTAAAGGAAATGTTTAAAAAACTCAAAATTTCTGATTATCAGGTTATTGTAATAACCGATGGCGGACATGGAGCTTATGCATATAATGGCAGAGAGTATTTTTACTGCCCTTGTTTTGATGGCCCTGTTGTTTCAACACTTGGTGCAGGTGATGCTTTTGCTTCTACATTCTGTGCTGCGATGAGCCGTTATAATATTGATACAGGAAAATCACTTGTTGCGGCTTCAATAAATTCAGGCGGTGTTGTATCTGAATTTGGTGCAACTCAGGGGCTTTTGTCTTTTGATGAAATCGAAGCAAAAATGGATGATAACCCTGATTATAACTATATAAAAATTGCGCAATAGTATATAAAGCTTGATAGCAAAAAAATAAATTTACTTGTTTTATTTATGTAGGTATTTAAAATGAGTATTTATACTTCCCTGCGACATAATATACATTTGGCAAAGCAAAATATACTTCACCGTATAAATCCGAAGAGGTGTAACTATTTTCTTGCGGGAAAGACAGAAAAATTGTGTGCCGAGCCGTTAAAAAGGGTTAATTTGCAAGTTCCTGCAGAAGCAGATACTTATACTGTCGTGGCTGTGGGGAAAAAAGACGATAAATTATATAAGAAAAAAATAACAACATTCTATTCTGAAGGTAATATTATTAAAAGGACTATTGAGGATTCAGATGGAAATAATATAATCAGGGAGTATAAAGATTCAGGTGTTGGTTTAAAGAAATCCAGCTTTTTTGAAAGAAAAATTACTCATAAGGTTCAAGACAAAGTTACATCATTATTTAAAACAAATTTAATAAAGTTAATTAAAGGATATCGCTCAGAAAAAGACGGAAAAATCAAGATTCAGCTTCTTACTAATCAAATAGATGATAATTCTATTAATTCTATGGTTACTGAATATCCTTTTTCAGGTATTAACAATAAATTCGTAAAGCGTAAAATGCTTGGGCTAAAAATGGATTTTATTGACGGCATTCCTGTTATAAGGGAAACTTTTGAAACTACTAACGTAAAGTTCCCGTCAGACGATAAATATTTACCATTCAGGTTTATTATAGATGACAGGATAAAATTAAAATCATTAACGCAACATTTCATAAATGAAAAGAATCTTGATAAATTAAATATAAAAATTAGTATATCGGATAAGGTAGAAGATAATACAGCGGGGTATTTTTCTGAAAATTCAGGAGCTATAGTTTATAATAAGAATGTTCATACAAATTTAGTAAAATTGTCCTCACATGAAGTTGAACATGCGCATCAATACAGACAAATTGGCAGAATTTGCAAGGGAAATAGTAAATATTGTCTTGACAGCAGAAAATTGTATGGACCGATTGACGGATTAAATGAAAGTATGGAAGCTCATAAATATGCTGTTGCATCAGAAAAATATCCAAATATTGATAAGAGTGAGGATTTATCAAAGAATCCTGAATATAAAAATAATTATTTAGAGGTTAAAGCAAGAGAGGCAGAGAATAAGGCTTTTGAGGAGTATCAATCAATGGGTAAGGATTTAAATTCACAATTTTTCTTCTGGCTTGAGTAAAAATGCTAGAGAGAGTCGTAATAATGTAATTTGGGCATAATAAAAAAAGCCGATAGCGAGACTCTACAGGAGATGTAAGCGAGGATATGAAATCCGAGCTTTACATATCCGTATGCAAATTTATTTGCCGAACTCAGTATTTTTCTCAACAAGAAAAATGCTAGAGAGAGTCGTAATAACGTAATTTGGGCATAATAAAAAAGCCGATAGTCGGACTTGAACCGACGACCTGCTCAT
>CACXAK010000186.1 GCA_902765655.1 uncultured bacterium
GAAAGTATTTTACAAGCGATGTTTCATGGCTTTGGGATATTGACTTTGAAATGCTTCAGAATGATAATGTACATGAGATAATTCTTTCAGGAAAATACAGCAATGATCTTGCAGTAAGATTTTCTTATACTGATATTCCGACGGAAAAAATCAGGATAATCGAGGATATTCCTGAAGCATATAATTATCTCAGAAGCGACAGAAAGGAATACATTTATGTCATTACCTGTTTCTCTGACAAACAATCCGTTATGGTATTCAAACCAGTTCCCGTTATAATACTCTTTAACAGGATTCATATCTTTATCATAATAGATGTTACTATTTACATAATATCCGTCAGAACTTTTTGCATAAATTTTGCCAGAAGAATCTACATAATCTCCGTTTGTATTTTCTTTTACAAAGAAACCGTTTTTATAATCATACCAGGAATTATTTTTATTTTGTCCGATAAGATTAAAATTAGAATCCAGCACAGCACCGTCACTGCGGTTGTATCCTCCGTTTGAATTTGGAGTATAGGTCATACCTCCCTGACCTTTGTATGTGTTATTCCCTATCGGACGAACCAAAACATCGCCTTTATAATCAAACCAATTCCCGTTGTTATATCTGCCGACTGTGTTCATGTCTTTATCATATACATAACCGTCACTTGCCTGATAATTTCCGTCAGAATTTTTTGTGTAAACATTACCCAAGCCGTCTACATAATTCCCATTTGCATCTGTTGTGACATATTTGCCATTTTTCAATTCGTATTCTTTACCTTTAAACTGAACTTTTTTAATTTGTGCAATATTATTGTTATTCAATTTGCCTATTTTCCCTTCACTATTCAAAAATGCGGCAAGGGAGGCATTTGTTATAGGTTCAACGCTGCTGTCATGAAAAATTATCGGAAATATGTCTCCAATGGTATCTTTTGCCAATTCACAAGTATTCTCTGCATCAATTTTAGTTGTCTCAGTCGCGCAGCGGATTTCTGTATTTGGAGGTTTGGGGCCGTTTACATCAATAAAGCCCAAGCAATTTGCCAGTTCCCCTTCGTTTTGAAGGTCAGTCATAATGTCATGTTTCAATTCGATTTCGCATTTTTTTGCATTAGGATTAAAGGCAACAAACGCACCGTCAGCAAAAGAAAATATGAGAAAATTTTCAATAGGAAAACTTGTGACTGTTGCATTGTATAAACTTGTATTATCCATACCCTTTACATTCCCATATTTCCCCTGGTATGTTTTAGCAGAAAGAGTGTTATTAAACAACCCGCACATGTTGTGTTTCCCACCGGCGAGAGTATCATTTGGGCAATCAGAGTCATTATTTTCTAAAGATAGCATTGCATAATTTGTGTCATAATGTGCCTGAGCACCTATTGCTGCTTGATTCAATGTAGATAGTGATTTTTTAAATTGATTTACAAATCTTCTTGAATTCGCATTTTGTATAAGTGTCGGAATTGTTATAACAACAACAATCCCTATTATACCAAGTGTTATTGCCAATTCAGCCAAAGTGAATGCATAATTTTTGCGAATAACCATTGTTTTCTCCCTTGAATATACGGCTATTTTATACCTTTATAGCGAGTTTGTAAAGTGTATTACAACGCGAATCTAAAATGAGCCAAATCCCCATCCTGCATTATATATTCTTTACCTTCAAGGCGTGTAACCCCTTTTTCTTTGCACGCATTATATGAACCCAGCTCGATAAAATCTTTACAGGGAGTAATCTCTGCTCTGATAAAGCCCTTCTCAAAATCAGTGTGGATTACACCTGCTGCCTGAGGTGCTTTTGTCCCTGCCGTAATTGTCCATGCTCGAACTTCTTTTTCACCTGCGGTTATAAATGTTCTTAGTTTTAAAAGACTGTAAACAGATTTTATCATTCTGTTTATTCCACTATCTTCAATTCCCAAATCATGTAAATATTCTTTTGCTTCTTCAGCACCGAGTTCTGCGAGTTCTTCTTCTATTTTTGCAGAAATAATTACCATTTCTGCTCCGTGATTATTTGCATATTCCTGAACTTTTTTTGTATAGTCATTTCCGTCTTTGAGATCAAATTCTGAGACATTTGCACAATATATAACCGGTTTTACGGACATCAAATTCAGCATTTTTACAACCGGAATTTCATCTTCATCAAAATGCTCTTTAATGTTTATAAATGTGCAATCCTGCAGTAGTTCCATAAGCTTTGTCAAAACTTTATTTTCTAAGACGGCATCTTTATCATTCCCTTTAGCGGCTTTTGAAATCCTTTGCTGACGTCTTTCAACAGAAGCCATATCTGCAAGTGCAAGTTCTGTATTGATTGTTTCTATATCACTAATTGGATCAACTTTACCCTCAACGTGTATTGTATTTACGTCATCAAAACATCTTACAACCTGGATGATTGCATCAACTTCTCTTATATTCTGCAAAAATTGATTCCCTAAACCTTCACCCTTACTTGCACCTTTTACAAGACCGGCAATATCGACAAATTCAATTGCAGTCGGGATAATATTTTCGGTTTTGCATAATTTTGCCAAAATCGGTAATCTCTCATCAGGAACTTCAACTACCCCAATATTCGGTTCAATGGTGCAAAACGGATAATTTGCACTCTGAGCGTTTCTTGTGCTTGTTAATGCGTTAAATAATGTTGACTTCCCTACGTTTGGTAATCCGACTATCCCTGTTCTTAACATTTTATTTCCTCTGTCTTTATAGTATTTACCTTTATATATTACCCCAAATGAATGTTAATTGCACCATTTATAGATAATGTTAAGTTTTGTAACGTAGTATATAAATAATATAGCAATTTTTTATACTAAAAATACTTTATATAAATGTAAGGGATTGTAACAAAAGTTATATTATTATTAAAGTTTCTTAGAAAATAAGACGTAATAAATAATATACAGACAAAGGGAAAGATTATAATGGCAGCAAATTATATA
>CACXAK010000187.1 GCA_902765655.1 uncultured bacterium
CCCGCATTTTGTACGCTTGAAAGTATTATTCGTTGGTTTTGTTGAATTAAAGATTTTATATTTTTTTCTTTAAAATTTTTCTTGGTCGGAAATTATTTCTTAAAGGTTGGATTTTTATATTATTATAAAATTCCTTCCATCATATCATTTAATGCAAGTTTTGCGGTACGAATAGGAGTTGAAAAACTTGTACCAAAGAATTTTTCAGTTGCCTCATATTTACCATTTTCAAGCGGAGTTGAGCCCATTAACCGAACAAGTTTAATCCTACGTTGTTCTAATGTATTTTCCCTTTGTTCAAGTTTACGGAGTTCATTAAAATCTATTCTTCCCCTCATCAGACCAACTCTTTTTTGTTGAACTTCTTTAATTTCAGCTTTAATTTTCTCTAATAATTTATCAACACGTTCTTTGTTTTTTCCTATTAAGATATTATTTTCAACTTCTTGTTTGTATTTAGGGTTGTTAATAACAATATCCGTTCCCGGAAGTCCTGTGATATTTGCTCCGTATTCAGTCGGTCTGATATAATGTTCCCCTACTTCATAATGTTGTGTAAAGAAAGAATTTCTCGAAGATGAAAAATTTGATAATTTATGTGTTTGAGGTGATAGAGAACCCACTCCCTCAATTTTGTCAGCAAGTAATAATACTTGATTTGCTGTACCTGTCGGATTATCAATAGAATTTCCAGAGGCAAATAATACACGAGTTCCACTATCTGCTACATCAGTTATCGGTTGGAATTGCGGAACTTTTCCACGCATATTTTTACCTGTAGAATAACAGATAGCACCTTTTGAACAGCTTATATAATCTATTTTTTCACCACTTTTAATTCTTTGAAGAATTTGCTTAAAAGGTTCAAAAAATTCAGGGTTCATTGTATCAGCTAGGCCTGTATTTATTGTTTCAATCTGTACAAAAGGATTATTTCGTCTTAAAAAAGCAGTAACAATTTCACCATGAGAAATACCGTAAATAGACATTTTGTTTTGTCCAAAATCATCAATAACAATTATCTTTTTAGGTTTGATACTTGCATTTTTAAGAAATGAACCGTCCTCATTCAAAACCCTGATTGCAATATTACCGTCAGGCAATATAGACTCTTTTAAAATATGATAAATTTTACCATCTTTTGGATTTGTCCACGTAACTCTTGAATAACTATCTTTTAAAGTATTTGAAGTTAATCGTTTCAAATCTTGCGGTGTTGCTTTAGGGTAGGTAAATACTTTTTGAGCTTTTGTTCCTTTTATGGCTATTTTATTTAATGTTCTTGCCATAACCATTTCAGGCGAAGAAAATCTAGGAAGTTCTGTTAAAGTCTCACTAACTCTTGCAGGGATTATATCTCTCACAGCTTCTGCGGTCAGGCTTGTAATAGTATTTACGGTTTTTGTTGAAATTATCTTCATATTATTTTTTAAGCATTAGCATTTAATTCTGCAAGTTTTGCATCAGCTTGTTTAACATAATTACGAGTATTTAATGCTCCTAACAATGAAAATACAGATATTATACCTGTTAACCATTTAACCTTATTTTTCGGTAATAAAGTTAAACCTGCGGCAATAGTACCAGTTGTTGCAGCTGCAATTCCTACTGCTTTTGACTGCTTCCTTCGCTTTTGTAGCATTTGCGGGTCATTTGTGTAAAATGAATTTACATAATTTCCATAACTAAAGGACATTTATATTACCTCCTACATTTTGTCATTTTATTGTAATTCTTTAATAGCCCATCATTTTTAATTTATCAGGACTAAATTGTTGTTTTAACAATGCCAATTCTCTTTGTGCATTTTGAAGTTCTGCTTCAGTAACATTTCTTTGAACTTTTGTCATTTCTTTGTTCGGCTGATGATTATCAGAAGCATTTAAAGTATTCTGTAAAAATTGAACCTTTAATTCTGCCTGTTGTAATTGTAATTCTTGATAAATTTTTTGTCTAAATTGTTCTGCTTCGGGATTTGTATGATTTTCATACATTATCGGATAAATACTTGGATTAGCTCCTGGATAGACTCCGATATTTTGTGGAACTGGATTTATCATATTTTATTCTCCTTTCATAATTACATTTTTATAACCTTACAGGTGAAAAAGTCCCATTTACGTTCGGTCTCACAAGTAATCTTGTTTCACCACTTGGACGTTGCAATTTAAAACGTAGTGTAGGAGAACCGTCTGGTAAATCAGGACCATAACCCACAAATTTTCTGTAAACAAGAACTTCTCCTTTGGGATCTTCAATTACTTTTGCTCCTGCCTTGCCGACAGTTAATTTATTACCATTTTTTAAAATAGTTTCTAACTTATCTTTCCAAGGAGAACTATAATGAAATTCTTCAAATTTTGAACAAATTTTCATCAATGCCCTACGCATAATTTCAGATATTTGTTCACACTCAATAATTCTTTCAGTTTGTTCTAATGGAAATTTTTCTAAACCCATACTTTTGTACCTTTCTACAATAAAAACTACCTATATATGTAGATAAAAACATTTCGGCAGAAAAAATTGCCTATAAAATTATAAATGTAAATTTATATTACGAATTTAACTAATCAGGAACTATCAAACTGTTTGCAAAACATTTTCGAGTTCGCAGAAAATCAAAACTGCGAACAGATAAAAACCAGTCTGGGAAATAATAATCAGATTTTTGGGTTCGTTTTCCGTCTCCCGCACCACAAAATAGTCATACTAACTGTTCTTATAAGTCAAACTGCAAGGAATTTTTCATCAGAAACCACCGTTTCGTGGGTTCGGCGGATTTTGTGTAAGAGTGTAGCCGAGCAATAGCGAGCGAACTCGAGTAAGAGAGGATGTAGTAAGACAATCAGTTTGACAGAGATAGTTAGTTTGATATTTTTTTAATCAACCTGCTTCCAACCGTCAAAAGCCCTACAACGAGCGGACTTTATCAAAAATTATCAAACT
>CACXAK010000188.1 GCA_902765655.1 uncultured bacterium
TTCTTCACATTGAATATTTTTTGGTCCGTAATACTGAATAGCTTTCATAAAGTCATTATAACATTAACAAAATATTATTTATTAAACATGTATTCCGTTTTAGTGTTCAAATCATCAAGAATTTCATTATAATTGACTGTTACGGGAGTTGGAACGGAATTTATTGCGGTATCCAAAAATGCCTGTGAATTTTTTGGTTTCTTATTATCAAGAAAATATTTTGAATTTGCGCTGTCGATTCTGGCGGGTACTATCAAACCGCTCTGTGCAAATTTTTGTGAATTTTTTTCAGATGCCATGAATTTTATTAATTTAATTGCTTCTTTTTTCTTTTTTGAAGATTTGGAAATTGCCCAGCCGGATGAGTCCATAAACATTTTATGCGGAAATGAAACTACATCCCAGTCAAATTTTGCTTCCTGACGGTATTTGGGAACCATCCAACGCCCTGACAGATGCATTCCGATTTTACCCTGCAAAAACATTTGTGCCATTGTTGCACTTCCGACTTCTTCTTTTTTGGGTGCAACGTGATATTTTCGCCTTAAATCAGCATAAAAATCCAATCCTTTTTTGTTTTCCGGCTCAGATAAAACATCTCTTATAAAATAATTTTGGCTGTCATTTGGCTTCCAGCCCCCGTAATAAAGCATATATGGCAAATAATATAACGGTTTTTCTTCAAAAGAAATACCAAATGTTGAAGGTGTAGTGAGTTTTTGGGCTATATTCAACAAATCATCCAAAGTCCAATTTTTATCAGGATATGGCACACCTGATTTTTTCAACATATCTTTATTGTAAAAAATTACTAAATTCGACATATCGCGTGGAAGTGCGTATATTTTTCCTTTATATTTCATTGCATCAACGGATTTTTTATAATATTTGTTAAATTCTAATTCATCGTATGTGCTCAAATCTTCGAGTACTCCTGCATTTGCATACATCGGTAAATATAAATTGTTGATAAAAACTACATCAGGAGCTGTGTTTGATGCAAACAAAAGATGAATTTTTTGAAAATAATTCTGTGGAATGTGCATTAAATCAATTTTGATGTCCGAATTTTCTTTTTCAAATTCTTCAATCATCGGTTTCAAAATGTTTAATTCAGATTCAGAGCCCCAGGTGGCAAATTGAATATGTGTGTAATTATCATTTTTTTTATTTTGACTAAAACAAAAAAATATAATAAATCCTAATATTAAACAATATAATAAAAACTTTTTCATCATAAACCAACCTAAAAATGGCTTAGAGCCTCAGTATCTTAGTACCTTTTATTATATTTCAAGTAAAGTTCCCATTTTATCTTCGGCTACATCAACAAGACATTTGAAGTTCCCTGCTTTGACTATATATACATCGCCGTAATCTAACCTTACCTGAAGCGGTTTATTTATTACTTTATCAAATTTCTTCAATACATATACGTTTTCACCGATTTTACCGATGATAGATGAAATTCCGTCAGATTCAACCATCATAATACTTTTATTATGATCTATATCATATTTAGATTTGATAGAAATATTTAAATCTGATGATTTTGCCTTATTGTGTAAAGATATTTTCTGCATCGGATTAGTGACGCTCATCATTTCAGCACGACTGCGTTTCGGAATCATATTTGTTATTTCTTCGGTAACGTTTGTTTCACTTGATACAGGTGCATTTTCCTTATCCAGAATATCTAAATATTCTTCCATTGAGGATACAATATATTGTTCCTGTACCTGATTCATTTCTTCTGTTACATCATTCTTAGGTAAAAATCTTCTGCCGGTTCTTACCAAATCTGAGATACTGAAACCATGACCACCAATGTTTCTTTGTGCCATTGTAAGTCCGCTGTTTTTAAGTTTTACCAAAGGACCTTCTTTTAATGGTTCTGTAACTGTTTTATTTTCATCATTAGCAAGTTGTTGTCTGCTGGTTTCTTTAAGATTAATATTTTTGGCAAAGGATTTCAAATGAAGTCCTGACATCTTTTTCATAATAGCTTCATCTTCTGAATGAACACCCTTATTCGGTGTTTTAAATTCAGTCATAGAAGGAGTTTGTGAAAGAGCATGTTCCATTTGAGAAACGCGGGCAGCCATATCGTCCATTACGACACCTTTTGTACCTTCCATATTTGTAACGTAAGATGGCTGTGACGGATTATTTACAGCGTCTTTCGCTTCCGAATATAATTTATATTTTTCCTGCCAGCTCAAATTATCATTATCCATAATTTGCTGATAATTTTCAGTATTTGCCTTTTCAGGTTCTGAATTGTAGTTTTCAAGATATTCTTTTAATTTTGCATTGTTCTTAATTGCTTTTGCAATAATATTCATTAAAGCTCCCAAAAGGAATATACCTATAACTGATAATGCTCCGGCAATCGGAATGATAGGCAAATTCTTGTGGGTTTTTGTTTTTACATGTTTTTGAACTTTCTTTGAGTTGTTTACTTTTGCATTTTTTGATTCTGCCGGAGGGTTTTTGAGTTCAAAAGAAGGTTTTACCTCTTTAGAAGCTACTGCCGGCTTAGTATTTTTCACTTCTGCTATTTCGTTTTTCGGTTGTATTTTCTCATTTTTTACAATAGTTTCTTGTTTTGCTGCAGTTTTTGTATCTGCCTGCTTAACAATCGGGGTAATTTTTGTTGATACTGCAACGGGTTTAAGTGCAATTGTTGTTTGTGCCGCAACTGTTTTAGAAGCAGATTTTTGTGTTTGAGCAGTTTTTGCATCAGATGTTTTTGTTGTTGAAACTGCAGGTTTTACGGCGTTAGTTTTTGTTTGTGTAGTTGTATTGCTTGCTTTTTTGAAATTTTCCATCTTCTTATCAGGATCGAATTTACTGTTTTGGGCAATTAAGTTTTTATAGTCCTGCTGAGCTTTTGTTAGAGGCGCAGTTCTTTTCGTAGCAGTCTGAATTTTTACGGGTTTTGT
>CACXAK010000189.1 GCA_902765655.1 uncultured bacterium
AAAAGACATCCCATTTAGGGATGTCTTTTGTGTATGTAATTTTGCTATTATCTGAGTTCTTCTCTTTTGAATTCCATCAGATTAAACCATAAATCAATTTCATAATCTAATTGGTCTTTGCCTTTTTCCATAGTGACAAATGATGGTTTCCAAATAGAGTTATATAACTTATATCTGAAAAATTCTGCTGTATCTTTAGGAATTTGTCCTTGTTTATATAAGATTAGTAACGAAACAGGTTTTTTGAAGAATCTTTCCTGGTTGCTTAATACAAATTTTTGCATAACCGGGCATGGTTTGTTTTCCAGAATAGGAGTTCCCATTATGATTAATTTGTATTTTCTGATATCAATAATATCATTTGATAATGCGACTTTTGAAATATTTGCATTTTCCTGTTTAATTCTTTCGGTAAATTGTGCCTTGTCTGCAGGATATTTTACGGCAGGTTTAATTTCAATTTTGTCGGCTTTAAGTTTACCGCCAATAATGTTAACGATGTTTGCAACCTGATCATCATATGAACAGTAGAAAATACCTATGTTCTTCTTTGACAGGGCTTCTATACCCGGTTTGTATGTTTTATTCATGAAAATCAAGTATCCTATTATTACTAACAATAGAAATCCTACAATTCCCGAGATGATAATTGTTAATTTTTTAGCGTCCATTTTCTTCTCCTTTATTTAATAAAATTAGTATGTATCTTTTTTGTTTTTTCAGGAACAAATCCTGCTTTTTTGCCTTCTTCAATACATTTTAGTATCCATACCATGTTTGCACCCAAAACTTGCATAATTTGTATTCCTTCTTCATCCTGCATAACTTCATCAGGAGAATTTAATCTTCCGTGAACCATATTCCAATAATTTGAAGGTACAACCGGCATGTTATTTATCGTAAAATGTTTAATAATCGGATCCAGAGCCGCTGTTGTTCCTGCTCTTCTTGCACTTACTACGGCTGCTGCCGGTTTATATGCAAGTTTTGCCCCTCCTGCATAAAATAATCTGTCCATAAATGACAGTAATCTGCCTGACGGATGGGCATAATAAACAGGTGATGCAAAAATAAAACCATCTGCCTGTTCACATTTATCTATGCATTCGTTAACTATGTCTTTATTCAAAACGCATTTGCCGTTACCTGCATTTCTGCAATATTGACAACCGGTACAATCGGCAATAGGTAAGTTCCCGATATTAATTATTTCTGTTTCAATTCCATTCTTATTCAGCACTTTTTCTATCTCTGATAGCGCGGTGTATGTGCATCCGTGATGATTGCTGCTGCCATTGAATAAAAGTACCTTCATAAAAACCTCTCAATATTTTAAATTTATTTTACACTATTTTTTAGTTTTAGTAAATATACCAGATTCAAAATTGAACATATTCATGGTAAGATTCATGTCAGCAAAAGGAATTATTGATAAATGGGCAGATTAATTGGAATTTTAGGTATATTAGTTATTTTTGGGATTGCTTTTTTGATGTCCAATAATAAAAAAGCAATCAACTATAAAACTGTCGGAGTTGGTTTTATATTGCAGATATTTTTTGCAATATTTATTTTCAAAGTTCCGCTGGGGCAAAAAATATTTTTGGGTTTAGGGAAATTTATTACAAAAATTCTTGATTTTGCGATTGACGGTGGAAGTTTTGTGTTCGGGCCCTTGATGCACAAGGCAAAACTTGCTCTTGTTTGGGGCTCAGATGCAAATATATTTGCTCTTCAGCTTATTGCATCTTTGATATTTATGATGATTCTTGTAAATATACTTTATTATTACGGAATTATACAGAGAATTATTCCTGTTTTTGGAAAAGCAATGAACAAAATAATGAGTGTAAGCGGGGCCGAAGCATTGTCAAATGTCGCAAGTGCTTTTGTAGGAAATATTTCAGCTCAAATTATGATAAGGCCGTATTTGGAAAAGCTTACGCGCTCAGAACTTCTGGCTTCAATGGCAGGCAGTATGGCATGTGTTTCAGGAGCTACAATGCCGATATACATTGCTCTCGGAATTCCGGCAACTTATGCTTTGGCATCATCAATTATGGCTGTTCCCGGTGCTTTCGTGATTTCAAAAATTGTTTATCCTGAAACAAAAACTCCTGAGACGAGTGAAAATTTTTCAATTCAGTATAATAAGCGTAAAAAGCCATATACAAATGTTTTTGATGCGATATCTTCAGGCGCATCGGAAGGGATGAAGGTAGCCCTGAATATTGTCGCAATGATTTTGGCTCTTGTTGCGCTTGTTGCAATGATTGACTGGTTTTTAGGTTTGTTTGGCGCAATGTTTGTAAAGTTATTCCACCTGCACAAAGGTGTTATCGGATTTTATGCACTAAGTCATTTATCTTTAAAATATATTTTAGGTAAAATTTTCGCAATTTTTGCGTTTTTAATGGGGGTTCCGTTAAAAGAGGCGACAGCTGTCGGTGGCGTTATGGGTACAAAGCTTGTGCTTAATGAAATGGTCGCATTTTTCGATTTGGTGAAAATGAAAGATTTGTCAGATAAAGCTTTTTTGATTGCAAGCTTTGCACTGTGTAATTTCTCAAACTTTGGTTCTGTTGCAATTCAGCTTGGCGGTATTGGCGAACTCGCTCCGAATCAGAGAAAAAATTTGGCACGACTTGGTCTGAGAGCATTAATTGGCGGGACATTAACAGGTTATATGTCTGCCGCTATTGTCGGGATATTATTTAATTAATTCGTGTTACAATTTATTTATGCAAATTATAAGAAAATTAACAAAAATCCCTAATTTATCGCTTGCTTTGGGCTTTTTTGACGGTGTTCATATTGCACATCAAAAATTAATAACAAAAACCGTTGAATTTGCTAAAAAGAACAATTCAAAATCTGCGGTTGTTACTTTAAAGCAACAACCATACTGTTTTTTGAAGCATATTG
>CACXAK010000190.1 GCA_902765655.1 uncultured bacterium
CAATCATTAGCTGAAATATTTACTAAAAAGTGCCCGCATTGCCAAGGCTCCGGCTGTTCGGTAATAGATTTTAATTTTGCAACTCCTGTTGCAGAAGGTGAATACAGAGCAAAAGCTGCAAAAGTAAAATTACCTTCAGGTGCGTTTAAAAAGAACAATAAATTTAATAAAAATAATAACAAACCTCAGAATGAAGAAATTGTAGAAATTCAGACAGAGGAAGCTGTAGAAAAACCGGCAATAGAAACAGAACCTGCAGTTGCTGCAGCAGAAGAAACTATCAAAAAAGAAAATAACAGACGCAACAGAAAGAACCGCTTCAATAAGAATAAAAAAGACACACAGACTTCAGAACCTAAGAGTGATGAAATAACCGCACCGGTAGAAGAAATTCCGTCTGAACCGGAGGCTGAACCTAAAAAGCAGACAAAAAGAAGATCAACGAGAAAAACAAAAATAGTGGAAGCAGCAGAAGAAGTTCCATCTGAAAAACCTGCTGATGAAGTAAAAGAAGAAAAACCCAAAAAACGTCCGAATCGTGGGGCTTCTAAGAAAACTAAAACTGTAAAAAAGAAGGTTGGAAATGAAGAATAATTTAATAAAAATTATAATGGTGTTATGTGTGGTAATTTTTACCGCACAGGCATCATATGCTGCTAAAATAACTCCGGAAATGAAAGTGGTAATTACGAAATTCGGATTTGCAATGGCAGGTGTTTTTGCGTTTTCGCTGATACTTTATATCGGATTATCTTTGTATAATAAGTTTTTTGTCGGGGAGCAAATAAAGGATTTTAATTTGAGAAAAGATTCTCTAAGAACTCCGTCGGATAAAGATGAAGCTGTTATGATGTTTATCGCTAAAAATCGTTTGAGGTAATTATGAGAAGTGCCTTTTCAGCTTTTGGATTTCTTGTTGTTATCGCAGTTTTGTGTATTTTGTATTTCTTATTTTGGAATAATGACAAATCTGTTCAGTCTTTTGTTAATGAAAGAAAAGTTATTCAGGAAAAACAGAATAATATAAATTCTCAGATTGATGATATTAAAAAAGCAAAAGATGAAAGGTTAAAACGTATAAATGACAGTTTGGAGCAGGTTTATTAATGAAAAAATCAACTCTTTTTGATATAATTTCACCGGTTATGGCCGGCCCGTCAAGTTCTCATACTGCGGGTGCTGTTCGATTGGGTTTGCTTGCAAGGAATATATATAAAAATAAGCCAAGAAAGGTTGTATTTAAGTTATATAATTCTTATGCGCATACAGGAAAAGGTCACGGAACTGATAAGGGGCTTTTGGCAGGTATTCTTGGCTTAAAAGTTGATGATCGCAGAATAAAAAATATTTTCGAAAATGATATTGCAAAAAATATTGAATATAAGTTTGAATATTATGACAATTTTCGCCGGCATCCAAATGCTGTTGATATAGAGCTTTATGGCGATTATAATATGAAGATTTGCGGTGATTCCGTTGGTGCAGGTGAAATTCTTATTACCAAAATAAATGATTTCAATGTGTTGTTATCCGGAAATTATAATACACTTATTCTTGTTTATAAGGATAAGCCGGGTGTGATATCCTCTGTTACATCGCATTTGCAGTATGCAAATATAAACATTGCATCTTTAAGCTGTGATAGAAGTGCAAAAGGGCAGGACGCATCTATGATTATTTGTATTGACGGAAATTTAAAAGAAGATATTGTCCAAAATATTGAAAAAATGGATGATATTTATTTTGTGACTTATGTAGAAAAACTGGAAAATTAAAATGGATATAAATATAAGTACATTTGAACAATTGCATAATGTTTGTATTTCAAACAATAAATCGATTTATGAAATCGCTCAGGAGGTTATGGCAACATCTGAAGATATTTCCGTAAATGAAGTCAGAAGTTTTGCTCGGCGCAGTTTATTTGCGATGAAAGAAGCGATAAATTCCGGGATGCAGAGCAAAGAGCTTTCTATGAGCGGAATGTGCGGAGATGACTGCGCCAAGCTTCAAAAAAGATTTGAAAAAGAAAATTCAATGTTTGGCAGATTGTTTGAGGATATTTTAGAATATGCACTTGCAACAAGTGAAGAGAATATAAGAATGGGAACAATTGTTGCCTGTCCGACTGCCGGCTCGTGCGGTATTTTACCTGCTGCATTAATTGCTGTCAGCAGAGAATACGGGTACTCTGAAGAAGAACAAATAAATGCCCTTATTACTGCAGGGGAAATCGGAAGAATTATATCAATAAAAGTTGCTCTTGCGGGGGCTGTTGCAGGATGTCAGGCAGAATGTGGTACAGCAAGCGCTATGGCAGCAGCTGCTGTTTGTCAGTTAAGAGGTGGAAGTGTGCGTCAAATATTAAATGCATCTGCTCTTGCTTTGAAAAATCTTTTGGGGCTTACCTGTGATCCTGTTGCAGGGCTTGTTGAAGTTCCGTGTGTAAAAAGGAATCCGTTTTTGGCAGTTCATTCGGTTACCGCTGTTGAGCTTGCCTTGTCAGGCATTGAATCAAAAATTCCGATTGATGAAGTTATTGATTCCATGGCACAGACTGGTGCTCTGATGTCACCGATGTTGAAAGAAAGTTCTCAGGCCGGGCTTGCAACTACAAAAACCGGGTTAAAAATTAAAAAACAGGTATTTGGTGAAAAATAGTTTATGAAAAAAAATATTTTTATCGCAATTTTAATTTTAATAATTTTTATTTTGCTCTATAAAATTCTTCATCCTTCTGTTGTTACGCAGAGGAAAATTCCTTCAGCTAATATTTCATCTGAGCTAAAAAATGATAATGCAGATACTCAGAAAACTCAGGATGAAAATTTATCCACTGAATCCCCTTTAAAACCGGAATTTAGGATAAATAATGATTCTTCCTATCAAAGTGGAGGTAATGTAAAGTTTTCAGATGTA
>CACXAK010000191.1 GCA_902765655.1 uncultured bacterium
GGTTTTAAGAACATTTGCAACACTAATTGCCGAATCTATACCTGTTTTTTCGATAATCTGTTCCGGTCTGTTTAGCATTGAAAAATTATCATTACCCTGAGCACAGTAATCATTTATGACAGTAGTATAAAACTTGTCATACCTTGGATTATCAACATTTATCGGAGTTTCATTACCGTTTTTATCAACAAAACTCATTGAAAGGAGTTTTCCTTTGTCATTAACAGAATATTTCAGCCCTGAAACATAAAACATTCCCGGCTTATGCGAATGAGAATTGAATGACTTGTCACAGGCAAATTTTATTGCGTCAACAATATCTTTTTCACTATATTTTATTTTATATAATTCATTTTTAAACGGCAAAATATCATTTAAAATTCTATCATCAACCTGCCCTTTTTCAAAATATCCCCGCATATTTGCGGACTGAATAAGCGCAATATCACACCCTGAATCTTTTCTCATACAATCGGCTATAAAATATCCGTGAGGATTTGGGTCAATGAGCAAATCTTTTGGTTCGGGCGGTGCGGATTTTATTTCTCCGTATATTTTGTTATTTTTAAATAGTTTATTAAATATGTATTCAAGCGGCATATTACGGTGAAAGTCTTTTGTATATCCGATATTATTCTGAACTTTTTTTATGATACCGTTATTATCAAATTCAAGATTCAAAATTCCAAAACTTTTGCCATCCTTACCTGCCTGAGTAATAATAACCGGCTCTCCATCTTTACCATACAATAAATTTTCGCCTTCTTTTACACTCTGGATTAAATCATGCGAATGTCCGCCAAGAATTACATCAATACCGGAGGTTTGGGTTGCCACAATTTTTTCAAATGTATTCCCGAGATGTGAAAGAAGAATAATTTTATTTACTCCTTGTTTTTTCAGGGCATCAATTTCTGTCTGAATATCATTTATTGTCTGAGCTGCATCATCTACACTAATATCTCTTTGCAGCGGCCCAAGTTTTGTTCTTGTAAACAAATCAACAGGAGTGGAGCCGATTATACCGTATTTATGCCCGTTTACTTCCTCAATTACAGATGATTTAAGAACTTTACTCCAAGAATTGCGCGGATTTACTTTGACATTGTTTGACAAAAGATTATATTTAACATATTGCAAAACCTTATCCGCATTACCCTGAATATCATGCTCATGATTACCGACAGCACTTGCTCTTATTCCTATAAAATTTTGAAATAATACGGCGGCTTTATTAATTGTGACATCTTCTCCCACCATAATATCGCCTGAAGACAATTTTAAAACATCAGTATCTTTCTTATTTTTGTTATTGGCATCAAAAGTATTGGAAGCACTCATTGTACGTTCCATATTAATTGATTTTCCATGATAATCGTTTATATAAAAAATACTTGTTTTAATATTCCCTGATGAAACCGGAGTAATCATAAAATACCCTTTTATATATGAAATCACATAAAACAGAATTTTGCCTTATTGTATACATTATTTTTACATATTTTAAAATTTCATCATTTGAATTTCCCAATTTTTTGCGAGTGCATCGTATATTTCATTAACCTTTGCAACAACTTCAATTAGCACAACTCCGTAATTATTGCACTTATATTCCCCAATAGAATGAAGACCTATACGGGTTTGAATTTCACATCCGTATGAAGTAAGTATTTCTTGCAATTTTATAGCTTCTGAAACACGATTATCAAGTTTTATCCCTATAATTGTTGTCATAAAAAATTATTTGCAAAAATTATCAATAATTTGAATTAACCACACAGGTACTAATTTAATAAACCTGAAATCTCATTAAACATTATCATATTAAAATCTGAAACAGTAAGATGCGGATTGCGTTTCATAAATTTTTTCACATCAAATTTGCTTTTATACTTATCCAGTTTTTCAATAATTTTGGGATTATCTTCATGTTCTGCTTTACGCTTATTTATGTACTCATTCATAAGATATAAAACATCATCTTCATTCAATTCCGGCCTTTGACTGATAGAAACTTCATCCTGATCATCATCTTCAAGATATTTTCTTTCTTCATCTTCCTTTTGCTGCTGTTGCTGGCGCTTATTTTCCTGCCCGGTTGAAAGAGCTGATTCTATTTTTTGATTAAAAGGATTTCCGTTAACGAAATTAAACATAATATTCGCCCTTATTTTAAAAAGTACCGACATGAATATCGGTACTTTTTAAAATTTCTTTAATTAATCAACTGTTTGAGGGAGTTGATTATAATGAATGATAATAATCTCTTAAAATTTTTGTATCTGTTTCGATATTAGGACTTTCACAAACCAAGGCCCCTTTTACCCCAAATGATTTTAGTGCTTTAAGCAAATCTTTATAGTTCATGTCGGATTCTTCAAGTATAAGATGCCGTTTTTCGCCTTTAGCAGTGTAGTCAATTCCCGCAAGATGTGCATGAAAATTATCAATCGCCCTTTGACCGAGTTCTTTTGATATTCTGTCTAAAATCAGACAAAATTCATCATAAGTATTATATGCACCCCCTGTGCGGGCATGAACATGTGAAAAATCTACACAAGGCAGCACTTGTTCAAATTCTTTTGATAATCGGATAATCTCCTCATAATCACCCCATTGTGTCGCCTTACCCGTCGTTTCAGGTCTGACCCAGACATCAATTTTTTCTCTTTCGAGTTCGGCTATAATTTTTTGTGTTTGTGTTTTGACCTGATTATAAACAGTTTCTTTATCCGCACCCATATTAAACGCGGCATGATAAGTTATACTGTATCCGCCAAAATCGTGAGCTGCTTGCACAGTTTCAATAATCCTTTGGACACTTGCTTCAACTTTTTCTTCTTCCTTTGAATTCAGATTTATATAAAAAGGCCCGTGAGATGTCAGTATAAAGCCCT
>CACXAK010000192.1 GCA_902765655.1 uncultured bacterium
TGCCCTTCGTATTCGACGTTAGTCTTACGAGCGGTCAAACTGAGAAATCTAGCTTGTGATGCACTCATTCCCATTTTTGTAGCTGTCCTTTCTTGTTCTTGTTTCCTATATTTCTCATGTCGGACAACATGTTTGGGAACTTTAATTTTTTATCTCGTCTTCTTAATATTTTGTTACAATTCTAGCCAAATCACTCATTATACTCGCGTATCAGACTATCTACCCATTTTATCATAGAAGAAACATCATAGGGTTTTGGTATATATAAATCTGCCCCGGTATTCAGAACCAACTCTTTGTCGTGCACAGCAGATGTAACTATAACCTTTGATTTAGATAAAGCTTCATTATTTTTAATCTTATAACAAAGATTTAAACCGTTTTTCTTTTCAATGTCACCGGCATCAATAATTAGTAAGGCAGGAGTTTCAGTTTCATTTGGTTCAACAAAAGAATTCATTACTGTGATATCATATCCCTGCAAATTTAGAATAGTATTTAGCAAAGTGCATAACGCCTGATCTGTTTCGTAAATCATTATCTTGTTATTATACTTTTTATGCTGAATAGAATGTTCACCTGAAATTTTTGGTCTGTCTATAATATAATTGGATTTGTTATACAAATTTGCCATTGAATTTAATTCCAGCAAATTATTCATTATCTGCTTAGCATTAGTATATGCAGAATTTTCGCTTGATATCCCGCTTATTGTTACATGAACAAAATTTGCGCGTTTCCCTGCTAATTCATCCCCCTGCAAAATCATATATCCCCGGTTAAGATCATGCTCTGCATAGAACTTGCCTGCAACAGTATCAAAGGCATATGATAAAAATTTGGCAACATTTTCAGCTTTAATATTATCAGTAATTATTAAATATGAATTATCATCAATTAAACCTAAAAAATCATCATCAGTTAAAGTTGCCTTTATAATTGCAGCATATGTCTGAAGCAGTTTATCGGAAGCAAGTTCGGTATATGCAGTTTTATAATCTTCAAAATTTTCGATTTTAACATACAACATCGACCAACTTCCGCTTTGAGAACAAGTACGCTTGATAGCACGCATAGAATAATTTTTATTCGGAATCAACTGCTTCAATTCCAAATTAGATTCATATTCTCTTCTTAAATGCGCAAATATTCGGACTCTAAACTCGGTCAAATTAACCGGTTCTGACAAAAAATCATCCGCACCGCTATTTAAAACATTTATACGATCGTTGTAATCTGCAGATTTAGAAAGTGCAACAATAACAGGACGCATATTGTAAGTAAGGGCACGAACCTGTTTGCAAAAATCCGACAAATCATCATCAAAACTGTCAGATATTATTATTAAATCCGGTTCTAAATCTTTTATAATCTTTATAGAATCAAGCAAACTCTTGGAGATAACAACTTTGTTTGTATCATTTTCAAGAGTTTTTTTGTATTTAGTAGACATTTCAAGTCTTTTATCAATTAACAAAGTTACTGAATGCATTTTATTTTAGCTTGCTCCTCAATGTTTTTTACAGGCATACATAAAGTAAAAGTAATATCCGCATATTCTTCATTAGGAATTTGCTTAGAAGATACAGATATCTTTCCTCCCATTTTTTTTTTTATTTTTTTGGTTATATATAATCCCAAACCACTACCCTGAACTTTTCTGGTCAAAGGATTATCAATTCGAGAGAATTTGGTAAAAATTTTCTCATAATCACTTTCTTTTATATGAATTCCTTTATTTGAAATACTTATAACAACATTGTCGCCCTGTTCAACAGCTTCAATTTTTGTTCCGAAATCATCAGGAGAATATTTTGCACTGTTTTCGATCAGATTAGTCAATATTTGCTGAAATTTGTCTTTATCTACAAATATTTTAGGTATATTGTCAGGACAGAAAAAATTAAACATATGGTTTGCATACTTGCTTTTTACTATTGTAATAGTCTGCTCTATCAGAGGTTTTACATCCGTTTCGTTGTAAACAAAAATATTTTTCGAATGCAATTTTGTTACAGCAAGCATATTTTCTACAAGATTTATTAAGCGTTGCGACTGTTCTTCAATAATTTTAATAAACTTCTTTTTACTTTCATCATCTAATTTATCCCAAGATGAAAGCATTGTCTGAGAAAAGCCCCTTATTGAAGTCAGCGGTGTCCTAAGCTCATGACTTACAGTAGAAATAAAATCTTCATAATCCTGATTATTATTTTCCATACAAGAATTATAACAAATAAAGAATCTGATGTAAATTAAAGGTGCGAGATTACCCCGCACCATAATTACCAGATATAAATTTTATTGCTATAAAATACCAAGAGCAGCAAGACCTAATTTAGATAAAGAACCTAAACCCGAATTCTGCCGAGTAGCCGCACTATATGCGGCCTGATTATATTGGTTCCCTGAATTAGCATTTTGATATGCAAGCCCTAAATAACCAAGTATATTACCGTTAATAGAATTATTCAATCCATCAAGTAAAGAGAGAACATTCATTCTGTTTTGAATTTCCTGATTATATAAATCACTTTGCGCAAGAAGAATATTGTTCGCCAAATCAGCAATTGCCTTTGATTTATTATTAGTAATTGCACTTAAGTTATCAAGAAAAACAGAATTATCCAAATTCCCAAATCGTGAAGCAATGTCATTTTTTAAATTGTTCTGAATAGGAGTATATATATCATTTATATTTTGAATTCCGACATTTCGCATTGTATCAAGCTGTGCTTGCCACTCTTTTCGCTGAGGATCAGAAATTGCAAACAGATTACTTAGTACCCCTGACATATTATTTTGTATTGAATCATAGATATTTTTTTGAACATCACTCATTGTGAAATTTGAATTTACTGTATTATCAGATTTAGATGTTCTTGCT
>CACXAK010000193.1 GCA_902765655.1 uncultured bacterium
GATTTTTTCTCTTCAACCGGTTTCTCTTCGCCTGAAGTTTCTTCATCGGATTCAATCAATTTGGACTCATCAACACTGTCTTCTTTTTTTCTGCGTCCAAAAGAGAAAAAATGAACGTTTTTTACCTTCTTCCTCTTGAAGATTGTCTTCTTGTTTTGCTTCTTCAATAAGTTCTTCTTCTAATTTATCACTTGTCCGTGACAATTTCTTTTTCAATGATTCAAACAAAATTAACCCAACCTTTTAGTTTTATTAAAAGTGTTTAATTATAACTTATTTATATTTTTTATAGTATTTAAAAGAAATTTAAAATCAGATTAATGAAACGAAAATAAAATCAATTAAATTAAAAATAGCTTTAATTATTATAATATTAACTCTTAAAAATATAAAAATAATAAAAAGAAAAATTAGTTAAATTAATAACTAATTTTAAAATGTAAAATTTAAATAGGCATATCTAGATTAAGACATTTTTAAACTGTTGAAATTGATGAAGTTTGTAACACCCCATCTGAACATGACAACACCTCTTGCACCGCCATCCAAGGAAGCCTGCGCATCACCAGTCAACTCTGAAACAGACAGTCTTGTAATGTCATCATCAGACCGGTATGCCTGAAGTCCGCTCCATACCTGCGCACCGTTTGAATTGTCAACAAACCATTTTGTCGTGCTTTTAATCCAAGCAGTGCCTTGATTGTAATTACCCTTATAAATCATAGGAAGAACGAAGTCCAAATATTTTGTCAAAGTTGAGTAATCCTGACCGTCATAGTAAAGCATATTATTCGGTTCAGGCATTAATGCAGCAGAAACCAAACAGTTAGGATTGATGGATTTAACTGCATCAACAGCAGTCTTTACAAAATAATTAATGGATTCAGCAACCTTTGGGAAATTATAAGCGGTTCCGCCGAATCTCAAATAGTCAAAGTGAACACCGCTTACGCCGGCTACGCTTGCATAGTATTTTGCCTGATTGACCTTTGAGTTGATTAGGTCGTAGTTATATGTTCCATCCTTGTTTGATATTCCGTGCCATCCTCCATCATAAGCTACCTGCATCCAGATATGGACTTTTATTCCATAGTTGTTTGCCTGCCTAATCCAGGAGGCAACACTGCTTTCCCCATAAGCTGTAAATGCATATGAATGAAGGAAAATGTGCTGTGTTCCCTGAGAAGCCAAGCTTGCGAGGTTTAAGTCATACATATTACTGTACAGTACCCAATATCCATAACCATATGCAATTTGTGAAGTTATAGCTAATTTTGCAGATCCTGAAGCAGGCGCATAAGTCTTGTCTCCTGCAAATGAATATTTAACATCATATGAACCTTCTGCAAAATCATCAATGTCAAGATGCACTACACCATCGGAATCTGTTTTTTGGTTAAATGTTTTTGATCCAATTTTAACAGTAATTTCACGATTAGATAATACTTTATCCGCTTTTAATTGAATGTTGTAAGTGATTCCTGATTTTTTATGGAAAGTTGAACCTGTAAGAACAGTCAATGTAGTTTTGACTCTTGAATTTACTGTCAAAATTGAGGAATTTGAACAAGGTAAAAACTCATCATTACCTGCATAATAATATTTTATGGAATATTTTCCTGCATTTAAATTAATAGTTATGTTTACAAGACCGTTCTCGTTAGTTTCACGAGTATAATTCTTTCCGTTAATTTCAAAAATTACCTTTTCATTAGGCAGTCTTATGGAATCAACATAGAGATATGCATAAAGCTTGTCTCCGCATCCTTCGGTTACCTGGGAAGTTACCGGGAATATGCTGGTTTTTGTATTTTCAATAACGGACACCTGGGAGAATTTGGATGTGAATTTATATCCTGTTCCATTATAAAATATCCTTGAATTATAAGTTCCTCCCGGAACATCAATATTGAATCTTGCAACACCATTGCTGTCTGTGACCGCTGAGAGAAGTTTGGAAGCGATTTCCATGTAAACTGTCTGATTTACAAATTTTTTATTGTTTTTATCATACAAACTTATTTTATATTCTTTATCCATTAAAACCAATGCATCCTCACAGATAATTTTTGCCTTTACCCCACCATAAGTTTCAACAGTTGATTTTGCTGATGAAGCACCATATACAGAATTGGCCTCATGATTAAAAGTCAATGAATAGTTCCCTTGCTTCAAATTTAAATTGAAACTGGCTACACCATTATCATCCGTGACGGCAGAATATTTGTTATTGCCAATGACAAGATTAATTGTCTCGCCGCTGACTCCATAATTCAACTTGTTAGTCAGACTGGCCTTTATTGTATCATCATCATTCGCTTTAAACACATAGTTTTGTGTAGTCAATTTTGTTTCGGAATTTGCATTGACAACAATTGTGTTTGAAGTTAGCTCGCCAGTGAGTAAATTAGTGGCTGTGATGATATATTTTCCCGCATTCAAATTTATGTTGAGTTTTGCATTACCGTTCTTGTCAGTCAAACGTGTATAGAATACCCCATTAACATTGAATTCAACATTTGTGAAACCCATTCGATTACCTGAATAATCTCTGACTGTTGCCCAATACTGATGACTATCCCTATAAATCTTATTCAAATCGCTTCCGTTTATTGTTGGAAGAACTTTAATATTGTTTGAAAATAAATATCCATCATTAGGATTGTATGCAGTCAGGACATAATCACCTGAGTTCAAATTAATATTTAATTTTGCAACACCGTTCTGATTAGTATGGCGAGTATAAAACACACCATTAATATTGAATGTTACATCAGTATTATCCAAAACCTCACCATCACTACCTAAAAAAGTAGCATAGTATTGGGAATCGTTTTTGTAATATTTAACCAAATCATTTCCACT
>CACXAK010000194.1 GCA_902765655.1 uncultured bacterium
ACAAACCCAAATTATTATAAACTTCCGCATTTGAAGTGTCTGTTTCCAGAACAGAGGTGAATAAATCAATTGCCCCGTTCCAGTCTTTATTTTTAAAACATTCAATTGCCTTATCGATTTTTTCCATTTTATAACCCTAGTGTTACATTATCATCATTATTATTTGAACCGATGTTTTTGATAACAGTTCTTGTGTTCCCTGTGGCATCGAATGTTTTTGGTTTCATTGTCATTTTGATTCTGTCCGCATAAATAGTTCTTACACCCTGAGTTATACTTGAACGACCAATGAAATTTGCTTCATTCGGTTTGCCGTTCGGACCGGGATACAAAGAAACTTTCGGACCTGCCGCATAATAATCTTCGTACCAAATTCTTACATTATTGCTTGCATTGAATACTCCGCGTTTTTGATTATACTCCTGCATCCCTGATTTCAAAACCATCTTTGTTCCGTCATCTGTATAAACCGTAGAAGTTGTTCTGCCTGTTGCAGTAATATTTTCTGTTGTTGCATCATAAACAAGACGATCTGCAACGGTTTCGTTATTATCCTGTTTTACTCTTGCATTACCGATTAAAACAAGCTTTTTCAGGTCCCCGTTTTTATCTGTTGTAATTTCTGCCGCATTTGAATAAGATTCTATATCCTTATAAAGCATTGTAACAGTGCCATTTGCCTTCATTACACCGGTTTTTGTATTATATTCCTGAACATCGGCATTTATTACAACAACAGGAGTCTTGCCGTCAAAAACAACTGACTGCGTATCCCCTTCGGCTCTTATTATTTTTGTAATTAAAGAAACTTTTAAAATGTTTGCTTTAACTTCTCTTTTTTTATTTTTCTTGATTTCAAATGCATACGGCTTGTCATAAAAAGTAGCAGTGTCAAGTTTTTCACCGTTTATTACGTTTACATCAGCTTTATCACCTACAACTTTTAAATCGTCAATTGTGACTTTTACGTCCCCGCTGAATTTTATTTTTTGATCCGTTTCAGCATAGTTTTGGTTTTTTGATTCAATAACCAAATCAGACGCCTGAACCGCAACTCCTGCAACCAACAATATTCCGAATATCAATGTAAAAATCTTTTTCATATTATTTTTTATCCTCATAAATTTTTGATACCGTATGTCCTACTATTTTGAAATTTGTATAATCAGGACTGATTATAATTTTATCAGCGGTAGATATTAAAGCATTATCTTTGCGAATTTTTATATGACCTTCTCCGACAATTGGTTTATCCGAGCTTTCATATATCAATTTGTCCGCATTTAAAGTAATCCCGCCATCTATTGCAACAAAAGTGTCTTCATACAAAGTAATAATTTTTGTTTCGGAATCGTAAGTCCCTTTAGAAGATTTCAAGCTCATTGAAACCTTATTATCTTTGTAAAAGTTAGCCCAAACTCCATCAAGCTGAGCAACCCCGCTATCTGCCTGCCAATGACCCGTATCGCCGTATATTTCCCAATATTTTTGGTCATTTCTGGTTTCGGTCAGAATAACACTTTTTACGACAGCTTCCTGCTGTTTCTTCTCACCGGAAACCATTTTTCTGTTAAAGTCATGTGTGATAATTTTTGCACTTACAAACGCCCACAGAAGAATCCCGAGGACTGCAAATGCAATCATAAGATACACCCTTTTTTTCTTTGACAAAGTCTTTAAGTCCATACCAGGGATTTTAGCACAAAATAAAATTAAAGTCGATATATTTTAAAGATATTAAGCCGTATAAATTATAAGTTTTGTAATGCGTTTTTAGAGCTTTCCATGCTTTCTTTAAGCATTTTCTTAACGATATCGCCCTGAGTATCAAGCATTTTGCAGACAGTTTCAATATTTCTTACTTTTGTAGAAAGAATAACATCCGCATTTGCCGTAATATTTCCGGTAATATTTTGATAAGCCGCTAACGCAGCAGAAGTTGTACCCTGCATTAAGTTACCCAAAACAGTAGTTCCTGCACCATACACACCTAAGTATGGAGAAATAGCTGTCAAAACTCCGCCAAATCCGGAAATTGTACTTGCAACCGGCATTACAACATTTGAAGATATTCTTCCTAAACCGCTGCCCGTACCAATTCCGTATGCTGCTGCACTTGCAATATCCGCTACTCCTGCCACATTTGAAGCATAACCTGTTGCAGTCCCGCTTGTTGAATAGCCGCTGCTGCCCCAACCGTTTAATATATTCGAAGCCCCGCCTGTTGCAAGCCCGTAAATAGATGAAATTGAAGCCGCACCCCCGGGGAAGCCTGAGTAATTATACAATGCATCAACACCATAGGCAGTTCCCGTATTACCTTTTGAATAATATGAGGTCCCAGGAACATTCATAGTTTCAGAAGAACCAAAAACTGTCGCAAATGATGACGGAGCAAGTAAGCTTGCCATATTATAAATCAAATTACCTGCGGATTCAAAACCGGAGCCGGTACCGCTGCCTGATACGGTTAAATCTCTGAGCCGATCATAAGTTTCCCACAATACAGCTTTTGCATCTCCGCTTGCAGTACTTAATCTGTTTGCTATTACCAATTCACTATCATATCTGTACGACATACTAAACCTCTTATTATCTTAATTAAACTAACTTTCAAATGTTTTAAATGTTCCTTCAATGTTCTTAGAAATAACTTTGTGAACCGCATCCATTTCTGTCTGGAGCGCATTTTGTTCCGTATCAAGTTGTTTCAGACGAAGTTCAAGAGTTCTGTCTTCTGTTTGAATTTGTTCTGTTCTTGCGTTGATATCCTGAACTTTCTTTTCATACTCTTGCTTATTATAATAATACTGATTCATCGCATCATTATATGCAGCATCATC
>CACXAK010000195.1 GCA_902765655.1 uncultured bacterium
AAATTCTTCTTTTACTTCCGAAACAACTTTATCAATATACGCCTGTTCATTCTTTTTAATTTGTTCAATAAATTGCTCCGGCGTCATTACAAGAACTTTTGGATCTTTTGGGGCATAATATTTTGCATAAATTTTACCCAACCCCATCATTATAAGGGCTGAAATTATCATAACAAGCATCGGAGAAATTATAAACCCAAAAACCGGCGGAATCAGATAAAATCCGGCAATTTTAAATATATAATTAAACAATGGATAATTTGGATTTATATTCGGTACCAAAGCCAAAAAGCAAGCCATTACCACAAAATATAAATAGTAATTAACCAATCTGTATAAAAATCTTATAAATTTTGCCATAATTTAAAATTACGAGATTCTTCGGCTTGTACCGTCATTCTGAGCGCAGCGAAGAATCTCACAATACACGCCTCAGAAAGACACTCCTTAAAAATCAATTTTTGTTGAATTTTTACATTCACAATTGTTTGGTTCAGAAGGAATTTTTTCAATCATCTTAAACAGTAATGATTTCAGATTTTCAACATTACTGTTAAACACTTCCAAAACCGCTTCATGAGAAACAGGAGGAACATCCCCTACCAATCCTGCATCATAATCGGTGATTAAAGAAATATTTAAAGGACACATGTTGAGTTCCTTAACCAAATATGCTTCAGGAAAAGCAGTCATATTAATAACCTGCCAGCCCTGTTTTGTAAAGAAAGCTGATTCGGCTTTTGTAGAAAATCTCGGACCATTTATTACGACAACAGTTCCGCCATCATGAACCTTTATCCCAAGTTCTTTTGCAGTTTCAACCGCAAGTTTTCTTAATTCAGGACAATATGTATCAGCAGGAGAAGGATGCTGAACAACAGGTCCTTCAAAGAAAGTTGATTTTCTGCCATCAGTCCAGTCTACAAACTGATCGCAAATGACAAAACTTCCCGGTTCAACTTCTTTTTGTAAACTTCCTGCAGCGCATGGAGAAATAACCCTTTTGCAGCCCAAATGTTTCATAGCCCATACATTTGCCCTGAAATTTACCAAATGTGGCGGAATTGAATGATCTCTGCCGTGGCGGGGCATAAACGCAACTCTGTGTTCACCAATTTTTCCGATAAATACACTATCACTTGTTCTGCCGTATGGAGTATCAATTTTAACTTCTTCAATATCACTCAAAAAACTGTAAAATCCAGAACCACCAAATACACCAATATCTGCCTTATTTAAAATTTCCATATTTTCTCCTTTGTAAATCTGTAACTTGATGTGCATATTTTACTATATAAAAAGCAATTATTCAAATTTGTTAATTCAACATGAAGTAGCCCACTAAGGCAATAAATCAGAAGTGAAATATTAACCATCAGACTAATACAAATGAAATTGTTTTTTCATTTTAATGTAAATAATCTTTTTCATACTTCCAGCTATTCTTAATTCCAATGAGGGCATTTGCCCTCTTTTTTTTATAAAAAATAATGCACTCGGTTATATAGGTATTATTTATGATTCTGTATGATTTTTTCTGTAAATATCCAGAAGATTTGTTGTTCCGTCAGCTTCAGCGGCAGGAATTGCATCATTCCAATCAGCACCCTTCATTGAAGGATTTGAATCATTATCAGTTTCAACTTTTGCGTCATCACTTTTTGAACTATGTTTGTTCATCCATTTTTCCAATTTATTTGCAAGAGGAGTTGCCATAAACGGAACTAAAATACGTTTTGCAAAAATAGTTGCAGCTGCAAGTTCTGTGAAGAATGAGAATGTATCAAATGCCTGTTTCTTGATTCCTTCATAACCTTGTTCTAACAAGAATTTTCTTACAGGACTCAATTTTTCAGCTTTCTGATCTGCACGAATTTGTTCAATATACATCTTCAAATTCTTGCCACCTTTATCAAATACTTTTCCAAACAATCCCTGGAATGCTTTTTGATTGATTTTTCTCATCAATAATGCCATTGCAATCTGAGTACCAATCATCAAAATACCATTTGTTGCATCTAATGCAGTAACGAATTTTCTGCGTTTTTCAGGAATTTTTTCATTGTTATAACTTTGATATACATAAAATGCACAACCGATACCATCTTTTGCAACAATTGATGCGATTGTTGAATTCGCAATTGCTTTAGCAGGATTTTGTACAAAATAATTACATAATTTTTTATGCGGTTTTGATTCTGTTAATGCACCGTATACTTTTGAACCTAAGGAGTTAATTGATTTAATCATTATTTATTCCCTCCATTTTGTTCTTGCGCATTATTATCTTTTTTGATACCTGCTAGATTAGGGAAGAATAATTCCATAAATCTCGGATAAATCCAGTTCAATGTACAACAAGTAATTGGTAACGTTATGAAGCAACCAATCAAAATTTTTGTAATTTGGTTTGTACCTTTATAATTAGTTGCAACGAAATTTTTAAACGCTTTGGTTATATCTTCTGCAACTTTATTTTTCAAAGCTGTTTTGTTTAATTCAAATACACTGCTTGAATCAAGCAAGTCAACTACTTTTTTGGTTTTACTTTTAATAATACATCTGTCTTCAAGCGCTGCAACTGTTTCTTTAATTTGCTGCTCAGTAACTTTTTTACCTTCTATACTTTCTTTTGAGAACTTCAAATCTTCAAAAGATTTTGCAATATCATCCAATGCCTGATTTTGTGATTCCATATACTTACGATATTTTTCCATTGAATATTTACCGTCACAAGCATCGGTAATTGTTTTAATACGATCCAATGTACGGGAACATCTGCTGCCTCTGACACCTTCTTGTTTATTTTGAATTTCTGTAAGAAGTTGTTTTACATCTTTGTTAATCTTTTTACCATCAGAAGTTAATGCTTTCCCATCAATATATTCCTGCAAATATTCATTCAATTTAACAGGATCAACTTTGTCAGGATTATCTGCAAGTTTAGGAAGTTTTTCAAAAGATAAAATTTCCCTTAAAGCATCTTGATTCTGAATCAATTGTCTTGAACGATTTGTATAGAAATTTATACCGGATTCTATTTCTTTGCCTGTCGTAGTATCTAATTTTACTTCATCATCGATTTTTAATTTTTTAATTTCTTTGATATAATCATCAATTTGATTATTGATGACACCGGCTAAATCTTCATTTGGAACAAATCTTTCACCTATTTTAATTTGTCCGTTTTCTTTAATATTTTTAGCTACATCAGAAATCTGCTTTTGTGATCTGTGTTTAATCAAACGTTTTATTGTATCAGCTTTCTTTTCACCGTCAATTACATCTAAATTTTCACCGTCAAATTTTTCTTTTGCAGCTTCTTTTAATAAATCTTCTAAAGATTTTGATTTTAATTCTTTATCAATTTGTCTGCCCAAATAACAATCTTTATATTGATCTTGTTTATATGAATCAGTATTTAAAGCACTTCTGTCAGACAAAATCCATAAATTCTTAGCATATTCAGAATTATTGTGCCAATTATCAAGGACTCGGTCAATAACCTTCAATATAGGCACCTGCAAAGCGATTGCCACCGCAGCAGAAACAGGTTGACGCCAAGCAGAATATTTTTTAGTTTTACTTAATTCTTCTTTTTCTTCTTCTGTTGCTCCGGGTTTTGCTTTTACTAACGGATTAAATGCTATCGGAAAAGGTGCTACCAAACCGGTACCAACAGCAGTTGTTATAATTCCGCCTTTTTCACCTCTTAAAGGTTCAAATTTGTTGATGAAATTCAATCTTTTTGTAATATTCTCAGGGAACAAAGCCAAAAATCTTTCTTTGATTTTTGACATACTTTCGAATCCTTTTGCAGTAGCACCTGTAAATGCAGGAGATGCACCCAAGTATGCACGGCTTTGAGCATGTTTGTGACTTTGCACATTATTATTATGCGCAGTCAAACCTACCTGACGATTTTGATTTACAATATCTATTTTCATACTACCTATAAACCTTCCATATATATAGAAACCAAATCAAATTAAAAATTGCTATAAAGTCATTGAATATTAACAAATGTTAAGCTCATTTTTTGATTTGCTAACTATACACACAATTGCTGAAACTACTTATTTTGAACTTATCCCCAATTATCATAAGCAGAAACAAATTTATTATACATCATAAAAATTATTATTCAACACTTACAAAAAAAGACCTTTCATAATGAAAGGTCTGTTTTCATAAACATATTTAAAAA
>CACXAK010000196.1 GCA_902765655.1 uncultured bacterium
GTAACTTTGTATCATTCATTACTGCTTTAATTTTACTTTATACTCCTGTAAAAAGTATCGGTAATAACTTAAATTCAGTACAATTCTCATTCTTTGCAATTGAACAGGTGTTTGACAAACTTGACGGACAACCTGCTATTAAAGATAAAGAAAATGCAATTCCAATGAAAAGAGAGCATTCTAAAATAGAATTTAAAGATGTCAATTTTGAATATGTAGAAAATGTACCTGTTTTAAAGAATATAAATTTAGAAATTCATAAGGGACAAACAATTGCCTTTGTTGGTAATTCAGGCGGCGGTAAAACAACGATAGTAAACTTATTACCTCGTTTTTATGATATTAAATCAGGTTCGATTACTATTGACGGAACTGATATTAGAGATTTTACATTACAGTCATTAAGACAAAATATTGCAGTAGTATTCCAGGATAATTTTCTATTCTCAGGCACAATAAGAGAAAACATTTTGCTTGGGAATCCGAATGCTAATGAAGAAGCGATTCAAAAAGCTGTTAAAATGGCGTTTTTGGATGAATTTATTGCATCGTTAAAAGACGGTTTAGATACTGTAATCGGTGAGCGCGGAGTATTACTTTCAGGGGGGCAAAAACAGCGTGTTGCAATTGCAAGAGCGTTTTTGAAAGATGCCCCGATAATTATCCTTGATGAAGCGACATCGGCTTTAGATAACAAAGCTGAAGCAATAGTTCAAAAGGCAATTGATAACCTGATGCAGGATAAGACGGTATTTGTAATTGCTCACAGACTATCTACGATTCAAAATGCGGATAAGATTGTCGTAATAAATCAGGGTGAAGTTGCTGAAATGGGTACACACAGTGAATTGCTAAACATTGAAAACGGAGCATACAAAGCATTGTATGAAATGCAGTTTAAAAAGCAGGAGACATCCGTTTAACAGGCAGGATTGAAAAATGATTAAAGTTTTACCGATAAAAAAAGTTGAAGATATAGAACGTATAAAAGATAAATACAGAGAAAAAAAACTGTATTATGATTTATTGCTTTTTTTGTTAACCATTAACACAGGAGTTAATACTGCAACTCTTTTTAACCTGAAAGTTAATCAATTGAAAAATAAAAAATACATTACTGTAAAGAAAGGCATAACGTATAACGTAAATGATGAAATCAGCGCATTAATCAAAATTGTTTGTAAAGGAAAAAATCCTACAGATTTTGTTTTCGCAAAACAAATAAAAAATAATGTTTCAAGATATAGTTATTATACAAATTTTAAAGATATTTGCGCAGAATTAAATATTTATAATGCTTCTGTTGATTCTTGGAGAAGAACTTTTGGATATTATCATTATTTGGCATATAAAGATTTATTCTTTTTACAATGGTATTTTAATCAAAATACTGCTGAACAGGCCTTAAATTTTATTGATATACACGAACCAATGAGTGCCGGCTTTAGAGAAGGTTTAAACTTTTAGTATATTTCAGTTTTAGTATTTTGATTTTTTCAAAAATAGTTTATAATGAAAACATAAAAATTAAGGAGAAAACATGAAAATATCAGTTATCGGAACGGGTTATGTTGGTTTGGTTGCAGGTGCATGTCTAGCGGATATGGGAAATGACGTTATTTGTGTCGATAATAATTCTGAAAAGATTGAACAACTCAAAAACGGTTTTATCCCGATATATGAGCCGGGCTTAGAAGAACTTGTAAAGGCAAATTCAAGGGAAAATCGTTTAAGTTTTTCTGAGGATTTGGATTATGCTGTTAAAAATTCTGATATTTGTTTTATAGCTGTCGGGACACCCCAAGGGGAAGATGGCAGTGCAGATTTGCAATATGTTTTTGATGTTGCAAAATCAATTGCCAAATCTATGAACGGATATAAAGTAATCGTAGATAAATCAACAGTACCAGTTGGTACTGCAGAAAAAGTGACAGAACTTATTAAACAAAATACAAATTACCCGTTTGATGTTGTTTCGAATCCGGAATTTCTGAAACAAGGTAATGCAGTCGATGATTTTTTGCATCCTGACAGAGTTATAATAGGTTCTGATTCCGAAAAAGCAACCAGAATAATGCAGGATATTTATTCCCCGTTTTTCAGGACCGGTAACAGAATTATCGTTATGGATATAAAATCTGCAGAGATGACTAAATACGCCGCAAATTCTTTCCTCGCAACCAAAATTTCATTTATGAATGAAATTGCAAATCTCTGCGAGAAAGTCGGAGCTGATGCAGAAATGGTCAGAGTCGGCATTTCAACAGATAATCGTATAGGGAATAAATTTTTATTCCCGGGGCTTGGATACGGCGGAAGTTGTTTCCCGAAAGACGTAAAAGCTTTGATTAAAACAGGAAATGACTTTGGATGTGATATGAGTATAATTAAATCTGCAGATGTCGTGAATAAAAAACAAAGACAATTATTTATAGATAAAATTTATTCAAAATTCGGGACTGATTTAAACGGTAAAACATTTGCGCTATGGGGACTTGCTTTTAAACCAAAAACAAATGATATGCGTGAAGCTCCGGCTATAACTGTTATTAATGCCCTTTTATCATGCGGTGCAAAAATTCAGGCATACGACTCTAAAGCATTTGATAGCGCAAGGTTTTACTTTGGCGATAAAATAATGTATTCCCCTACGGCTTATGAGGCGCTGAAGAATGCAGATGCTCTTTTGATTATGACCGAATGGAATGAATTCAGACGTCCTGATTTTGATAAAATTAAATCCTCTCTGAAAAATCCTGTAATATTTGACGGAAGAAATCTTTTTGACCCGCCTAAAATGATTGAAAAAGGTTTTGAATATTAT
>CACXAK010000197.1 GCA_902765655.1 uncultured bacterium
GATTCAGCACCGTTATTCAAAACCTCTGTTGGTTTTGATTTGATTGAACGATTAATTGTAGTCGAAAAATCAGATAAGTTATTTATATTATAAAAATGACCACCTGTTGTTGATGATAGACAGGTCAGCGATTTTGAATATGATGAAACAAGCACAACATCGATATGAACATCACTTCTTTTAGCCATCAAACGACGCGCGAATTCGCAGGGATTTCCCCCGCAATTTTCACCACCATCAGTAATAAGAACGATTTTTTTGGGAGTTGTCGTATCCATTGAGGCAAAATCCTGATAAACAGCCCTATCAAGAGCATAAACCAATGGGGTTGCACCTCCGACATCAACCGAATTCATTCCATTAATTATAGCATTTGCATTTGCACTTCTAATTTGCGTAACTTGTTTCGTTGCAGAACAAACACCGGTTGTTGAACCGACAGGACTTGCCTGAGTAACAACCTTCATCTTATTACCTTTTTTAATAATTTTCTTTACTTCCCCAATTGTCGCCCCAAAGGAAGGATTGTTTCCGTAATTATCATGACCAAAAACTCTGAAGCCCAATTTTGTTGAAGACGGGATTTGAGAAACAATTGAACTCATAGAACGCTTAGCAACCATAATCCAGTTTGCCATACTCCCCGAATAATCCATAACAATTTCAACAATCTCACTTTCGCCTTCATTCACAACATTCTGATTAACATAAGTTGAAGCATCATAATTATTAAAATAATTTTGATTTACACTGACTCCCGGAGAGGCCTGTATTGTTTTTGCAGGCGATTTGACAACACCTGATGTATTAACGGTATACTTTGCCCCAAATGCACAAGTGCAGGTGAGTATTGAAAACGCAACTATTAAAGGTAATTTTTTCATAATTAATTCTCCGATTGATGAAATAATAACATAAATCATAAGAAAATGTAAAATAATCTAAGGTAAAACATCTAATATAAATTTCCCGATTTTACCTTCTCTGAAATCCTTTAACAGATAACCTGCCGTTCGTTCAATATCCGGCTCCTGATTTTTAATTAACCATTTTCTCTGATACGCAATATTTTCTAATGTCAAATCAGCATTATCATCAAGATTATAATATTCTTTAAAACGCAGTATTTGCCTTTCGTTTAAAATATTTAACAATTCTTTTGCAACGAAATCATTCGAATACGCATTATCTCCAACAGAATTTACAAATGCAAGTTTTGTTGCACGTTCCTGATCCTCCTGTTTCATAGGAATAATCCCGGGAGTATCAAGAAGTTCAAGCTGCGGATTTATCCGTACCCATTGCTGCTGACGGGTGACTCCTGCTTTTGCACCGGTTTTTGTTTTTGAAGATTTTGTCAGTTTATTTATGATACTTGACTTGCCAACATTGGGAAGACCAACAACCATAATTCTTGTAGGACGGCGAAGAAGCCCTTTTGCCATAATTGCCTGAATCCTCGGTTCGGATAATTTTATTGCCTCTTTTACAATAATATTTAAATCTCCGGAGCTCTTTGATGTTGTCGGAATTACAGCAGTTTGAGTTTCATTCTTTAAAAATTCAATAAATTTATCAAGCTCGTTTTTATCAACCAAATCACATTTATTTACAAGCAAAAAACGGGGCTTCTGATTTAGAAGTCCCGTAATATTGTCATATCTGCTTGAAAGCGGAATTCTCGCATCAATCACTTCTATCACGGCATCCACCAAGGACAACTGCTCTTTGAGTTTCCTTTCGGCTTTGGCTATATGCCCCGGATACCAATGAATATGTGTCTTATCTTTTTTCAATTTTTTCCTTAATACGAGTTGCTTTTCCTGAACGTTCTCTCAAGTAATAAAGTTTAGAACGTTTAACATCACCACGTCTTAATACTTCAATTTTATCAATACGCGGAGAGTTAATTAAGAATACACGTTCTACACCAACACCTTGGAACACTTTTCTTACAGTAATTGTTTTATTCAGACCGGCACCGTGAATTTTAATAATTGTACCTTCAAATGCCTGAATTCTTTCTTTGTTACCTTCAACGATTTTTACAAATACTTTTACAGTATCGCCTGCGTTGAATGTAGGCAAAGATTCTTTTAAATATTCTTTTTCTAATTCGTCGATAACAGGGTTAATCATTTTTGCTTTCCTTTATATTTCTGATATTTGCTACTTATACAATTCCTTAACTCACGCTTTAATGATTTTTTCCACATAAAAATCCGCATGAGCGCACGCTTGCATATTTGATAGTATAATAAACATTTTTTATTTGCAAGAGTATTTGGCGAGTTTAAAGATTTGTTAAATTCTTAGTAAACAACCATAAAGGATTTGAGCATACGCCCCGCACCATCACCTTTTAAAGAAACAACTTCAATACTTTTTTTATAATTCATTGATGTTGAGCTGCCGCCATCAAAACCCATGGCTCTGTCTATTTTTAAATCCCTGCATAAATCTCTAACCTGATACATATCCATAGGATTTTCATCAGTAATAATTAGTATATGACATTCATCAGTACCTTTTATTCCGATGACGGTTCTGGAAGTTTTATGCAAAACAGAGGCCGATTCTCTTATAACTTCACCTTCATCATTTTTAACAATAAAACCTTCTTCTTCAAGTTTTAATTCAGGATAGATTAATGGGCCGCCCTGAGCCGAAGTTACAATAGAACACCCAAATTCGACCCCAGCATTGTGAGGACTGATTTCATACTGAAATTTATTCCCGCATTGCAAAATTCTGAATTCTGATCTGTTTAATACTTTATTCATATTTTTTCTC
>CACXAK010000198.1 GCA_902765655.1 uncultured bacterium
CAGGTAACAGCGCTGCAGATTTTAATCCTGCAATTTTGGCAAGCCCCGTATCCGCTGAACTCGGAGGATATTTGACACAGGTCCAAACATTGCAGGAAGGGTTTTATCATCTCGACAGATACACAAAAATTTCATACAAGGAACGAAAAGCAGCTGAAGATGCAAATAAATATGCAATTTCCGAACAAACCTCAGTCCCGACATATAAAAGAAGCGAAATCCCTGAAACTTCCAAAGCAATGTGGGTAATACCATATACATCTTTTGAAAAAGTAAATTTAAGAGGTGGAGTTGATGTAGATAATATTACATACGGAGCTTTGTATGGCGGGGATACGGATTTATATGATTTAGGCAACGGATACAAAGGAGTTATATCGGCTTATATCGGCTACAACGGTTCACATCAGTCATACAATGGTATTAGTATGAATCAGCAGGGCGGGACTCTTGGAGTTACAGGCACATTATACAAAAATAATTTCTTTACGGCATTAACGGTATCAGCAGGAGCAAGTGCAGGTCAGGCATATACAAGTTACGGAACAGATAATTTTGCTTTACTGACTGCCGGAGCTGCAAACAGAACAGGGTATAATTTTGAACTTGCTGATGGGAAATTAATAATTCAGCCACAGATATTTTTAGGTTATGTTTTTGTTAATCCTTTTGATTATACAAGTGCATCGGGGGTAAGAATCAGCTCTGACCCTCTTAATACAATTCAAGTAGCACCGGGGTTGAAAATCATCGGGAATCTGAAACACGGATGGCGGCCCTACGCAGGGATTGATGTAATGATGAACTTCATGGGGAATACAAAATATATTGCAAACGAAACAAGATTACCTGAATTATCAGTTAAACCGTATGTTCAATACGGACTCGGGATTCAAAAAAGTTTTGGGGAAGTATTCACGGGATTCATCCAGACAATGCTGAGAAATGGAGGAAGGACAGGTATTGTATTAACTGCAGGATTCAGATGGACTATTGGAAGAAAAAACTCTAAATCTTCAAAAACAAAACAAAAACAAAAAACTGTTATAAAAAAAATGAATGATGTTTAATTATTGAATTATGATATAATAATTTTGTGTTTGATAATAAGACAGAGGAAGTTTATATGAAAAAAATTATATTATTCTCAATCGTAATGGCTTTAGGATTACTTTTACCGGTACAGGCAAGTGTATTGAAAGGAAAAGCAATTGATGAAATATCAACAAGTAATCCAAAAGATACAATCAGTATAAAAATTTCAAAAACATTTACTTTAAGCGATGATATTACTCTTAAAAAAAATTATATTTTAACCGGTAAAATGCTTGACATTACAGAACCGGGGAAATGGCATCATAATGCGTCATTTACATTTATTCCAACATCATATACTGATTTAAACGGAGAAAAACACGAAATCACAAAAGAAATAAAGGCAACATACAGACAAAAAATGAAGCCGGATTACAAACACTCTGAAATATCATTGGGAAACCTTATGTTTTCACCTGCATATATAGACGATACCAAAAAAATTATTCACGGAGAAACCAAAGAAGTTTGGGATGAATACGCAAATCGTTCAACCCCCTGGGGAAAAGGCGTGCAGATTGATATTAAGCCAAACGAAACTATATATTTTAATTTCCCGGATTAATATATTAAAAATTTATCAACATATAAGCCAAACTCACGATAAAACACATAATCTGAATTATCGTGTACTTTTTCAGGGTTTCAAACTTAACAAGCTTGCCTATTACAAACGGAGAAATTACGCATAGAATCAACAATATTGACCAAAAATTATGCATTATAATAACATCCGCAGCAATATATACACTCAAAAGTAGCATATATGGGATCATTGCACCCGCAATGGAATATCCGTAAATTGCCTTAATTTTAGGGTTTTCAAATTTATAAAATAATCCTGCACAAAGCACGAGTATCGCAACTATATTCACAATAATAGCCGTTAAAGTAATTATATTCATACTATTTGTAATTCTCTCTCTTCAATTTTTTCAGGTATTAATTCATCTAAAAATTCTCTCACCGTATTCATTACAAGCTCTTTTTCATTATCATATAAAACCATATGATAACTGTCATTGAGTTCTACATATTTTTTAATTTTGGAAGAAATTCCGTTTAAAACGACTTTTGCACTCTTTGGACTTGATAAATTATCATATTTTGAATGAATACACAAAACAGGGCAATTAACATTTTTAAGATTTTTTCTGACATTTTTGGATAATTTTAAAAGACCGTCTACGCAGTTTAGCGGATAATTATCCATACTTATATTCGCTTTTGCTGTAATTTTTGCAAGACTTTTTCTTGTGCGTTCGTTTTTTACCCCAAAGCAATCATCTTCAGGGAAAGTATAATAAAACCTTATTATAGTACTAAGAGCAAACGGCAAAAGAGATATTGTCCAAGGTATGCAAAAGCCATCCAAAAAAAGTGTTGTTGAAAGTGCAACAATACCTGTCAAATCATCATTATGTTCTCCTAAATAAACTGCCATAGCAGCTCCCAAACATAGGCCTGACACAAAAAACTTATCATAATTTTTGCGTAAAATATCATATTTATTTTGAGCGAACGCGCACCAGTCATGCCATGTAACTATTTCAATTTCACTTATTCTGTCACCATGCCCGGGGAAAGAGTAGCAAAATACATCATACCCGTTTTTAAACAAAAAATCTCCGTATTTTTTCATTTCAAACGGACTACCTGTCAGGCCGTGGAACAAAAGCACAGCTCTGTCTGTTTCA
>CACXAK010000199.1 GCA_902765655.1 uncultured bacterium
AACATATTCTTTTAATTTGTCCAAACCGAGATTTGCCTGATTTTGTCTTTTACGACCTTCCCAGGTGAACGGTTTTGTAACAACACCAACAGTCAAAATTCCAAGTTCTTTGGCAATTTTTGCAACAACAGGAGCAGCCCCGGTACCTGTTCCGCCGCCCATACCTGCTGTAATAAATACCATATCAGCACCATCTAATGCCTGTGTGATTTCCTGATGCGCTTCTTCTGCAGCTCTTTCACCTACTGACGGATCATTTCCTGCGCCTAAACCCTGAGTAGATGATGCACCCAATTGAATTCTGTTTTTGGTTTGTCCCTGACTTAATACCTGCAAATCAGTATTCATCAGCCAAAATTCAACACCTGATAAACCTGTTCTTATCATTCTGTTAACGGCATTCCCGCCGCCACCGCCGACACCGACAACTTTGATATTTGCAGGGTTTATATTTGATCTGAAATTAGTATTGCTGCTTGTGTTTTCTTTTGCTGCAAACAAGTCTGATACGATATTTTCCACTGTTATTTACCTCATATCTTTTAATCCTAAAACATAAAACTACACAAATAGTGTAACTCTAACAATATACTATTTTAAAAAGATTAAAAGTACAAGAAAATAATATCAATTATGAACAAAAATTAAGTTCTCTGTGTTTATGCAAGGAAAGTGTTGTCGGATACATATTTTTTATCAATTCTTGCAGCCATTTCGTTCTTTGTAATTTTGCCGTCGTGATTGAAATCAAGTGCCTTATTTGCTTCGTAATATCTGAGGAGTTTACCGTTTTTCCCTGTTTCGCCTTCCCTGCAAAGAACTTCTTTCCCTGCTCTTGCAGGTAAGAAAACTAATGCGTATAAATCCCCTTTGCTAAGTTTAGCATCATCTGCAAAGCCGGCTGCTTTTTTAGATTTTTTGATTGTTGCTTCTACTAAATCAAGTTGTTCCATTGGTGACATTTTCCTGATTTTATCAGTATCAAAATACTGAGGCATGAAGCAGATTAAACCACTTGCACCGTTATACCCTACAACTTGTGCATTAAGACTTGATTCGGAATTCATAATTGCTATTAAATCTCTGTAATTACAATTCAAATTGCTTGCAATTTGTTTTACTTTTTCAAGGAATTCAGGACCATATTGTGTTCCTTTACCCTTACCTTTTAAAGTCATACCTTGCGGACGTGCTTCAGAATCAGTAGCTGCAGCAGAAGCAGATGTTTGTGTGTTTGATTTTGAATATGCTGTTGTATTTATTACAGGCAATTGAGGCAATGTGAATTGTGGCATGAATATTTGCGGAGTGTAATTAAATACCGGCGCAGGATAGTATGCCCCGAATCCGCCTGCTGCAAATGGATTTGCATAGCTCATTGTCATATATGGATTGAAAACAGAACAATTGTATGCAGGGAACATAGGCATTGGAGGAACAGCAGTAGCTGCAGCCATACCCATGAAGAAGTTAAGACGAGGATTAAAACATCCCATCATAAACGGGTTGCATCCGCCAAAACTGATATTCTGTTGAAAACTCATCATAAACATCTCTTGTAATCCCCTTGTATATATATAAAGTATATTTAAAAATTATATTTGCCTTTTTTTTGTCTAATATTAACAAATATTAAGTTAATTAATAAATTGATTAATTGTTAATTGTATGTTTATTATATATTTGTAGTTGTAGAGGATAGATTTATAATGGTTAACGAAACAAAAACACATGAAATTACGGTCGACGTTGTTATTTTGACAATAAAAAACAATGCTCTTCAGGTTTTGCTTGTCAAACGTACAAATGAACCGTTTAAAGACAAGTGGGCAATTCCGGGGGGGTATGTAAGATTATCTGAAAACCTTGATGATGCAGCGTTAAGAGTGTTGAAGGAAAAAACTGCTGTTGATAATATTTATCTTGAACAGTTGTATACATTCGGTGATCCTTTAAGACACCCTGACGGACGTGTAATCACATGTGCGTATTTTGCATTGGTTCGTTCTGAAGATATTAAAATTGTTTCAACATCAGAACTTGGCTGGCATAAGGTTATGGACTTGCCGCCATTGGCATTTGACCATAAAGAAATCATCCAGTATTCTCTGAAACGTACAAGAGAAAGATTAGAAATTTGTCCTGTTGCATATCAGCTTTTGCCTGAAAAATTTACGCTAACCGAAATGCAAAAGTCCTATGAATTAATAATGCAAAAGAAATTGGACAAACGTAATTTCAGAAAAAAAGCGCTCTCAACAGATGGGCTTGTTGAGCTTGAAGAATATACAAAGTCTTCTTCAAAACGTCCTGCACGGCTTTATACTTTTGAAAGAATTGAGCTTAATTCAAAAAGAGCGCATTTTATAAAAAAAGGAGATAAAAAATAAATGGCAAATTTATTATGGTATATAGCAACAGGTTGCGCAGTTTTATTAATTCTATTGATTCTTATGCATTCTCCAAAAGGTGATGGCATAGGCGGTATTGGTGGTGCTTCACATATTTTCGCATCTCAGAAAAGTGCCGAAAAGGGCTTGAATAAAGTTACCGGCATATTCTGTGCTATATTTATTGTTTGTTCATTCTTAATCGGTTTGGGTATTATTAAATAATTATTTATGGCAAAATTAAAATCAAAATGGGTTTGTCAAAATTGCGGATACGAAAGTGCGGGATATTTGGGTAAATGTCCGGAGTGCTCTTCGTGGGGATCTTTTGTAGAAGAATCTCAGGGGTTAAATGACAAACCTGTCGCACTTGCAAATGATATAAAACCATCTTTGATAAC
>CACXAK010000200.1 GCA_902765655.1 uncultured bacterium
AAAAAGCAAAAAAAGAACAGCAGGCAAAAGTTGTTCCTGTCGGTCAAAAAGCTGAAAATAAATCGGATGATGCTGATAAACTTCCTCAGGGGTATTATATTGAAAAATCGCAGGACGCACCGGCAGCTGAGCCGACCGAAGCTCCTGCTGAAGACTTAAAGGAAAAATCGCAGGATGCGCCGGCAGCTGAGCCGAGTGAAGCTCCAGTTGAAGAAGTAAAGAAAAATTTACATAAACAAGAGCAGAAATCAGAATCCGCAAATAATAATTATGATGACGTTGATGAACCGGATACAAATGTTTATCCGGGTTCAAGGATAACTGTTGATAGCATTGCTTTGGGACAATCAGACAAAATTGAGGAAGCTCTTGCGGGTGCGGAAATAAAAGGTATTAATTCTGTCATTCAAGGAACCGCAAGTCAATTAGATAAAGCATTGACAATGATACAAACAGATCCGCACAGTGTGTTGGAACCGAATTTTAAAAAAGGCTTTCACGGTACCGGAATTGCCCGCTATGAATTGACTAATTATTCAATTAATATAGATAACGAATATAATTCATCTGTTTTTAAAAGAACAACGGACACAAAACGTGTTGATTTCAACGCTACTTATGAAAGTCCTAAGGGTAAAACTAAACTGATGTTACATGCATCAGGAACAACTACAGACAGACATGTCAAAGAGGTATCTTCTGAAAATCATATTGCTATTGAACAGGAAATTCCTGAGGTACAAGATGGTTCTCAGGCATCAGCAGATGGCACTGCAGCAAATGAAAACATTACTGAATCTAAAGAAACCCTTAATCAATACCGTTTGTATCTTGGCGGTAAATTCAAAATTAACAAAGATGAATTAAGTGCAAGTGTTATACATGCAAAAGGCGCTTCATTAGATAATTCTAATATGACTCAGATAGATGCAAGATATCATGTCAACAATTATAATGTAACATTGGACAGTAGTACCATAATTTATAAAATCGGTCCAAAAACTTCTACAAAAACAAATATTTCTTGCTACTTTAATGCAAAAGAACCAGTCGACCAGACAGAAAATGAACCGGCAAATGAAAATCAAACAGCTGAAGAAAATCAAACTAAAGTTGCAAATACAGCTAATAAATGGTCTAAAAGAGGCGGTTTAATTATCAAAGGTGAATCTGTAAATGGTGAATATGAACAGGGTTTAGGTTATTATGAATCATTCAAAAGATTAGATAATAATTCCATGCTGAAAATTACCCCGTTCGCAGTTGTTTCTACTACTCCGAGAAAAGAAGAAACAACAAGTTACCATTTTACGAGCGGTGTAAACGTTAAGTTCAACAAAAAATATAGCAAGGATTCAAACTTGACTGCAAGTTTGGATATCAAAGACAGAATTTCCTTCTGCGGTCAGGATAAAGGTAATACTTTTACGGCTTTTGTTGATGCGAATTATACAAACAAAAAATTCAATGCAAAATTCGAAGGGAAATACATTTCAGTCCCGGATTCAAAATATTTGGCTTTAGCATTAAGAGGCGGCTATAAAATAAATAAACATTTGCAGGTATTCGGCGAAACAAGTTATTTGAACCAAAAGGACGGAATAACAAAGCTGAAGGGCGGTTCATTCATGGTTGGCGTTACTGGTACATTTTAGTCGGTAGCTAACAATTCAGCTCTTTCTTAGCAAGCTTCCAGAGTGTATCATATTCTTCAAAAGAGTATTCTGTCAATGGTTTGGTCGCAAGTTCTTCCATTTTGCGGAAACGTTTTTCAAATTTTTTGTTTGCTTTTAATAATGCCTGTTCCGCATCAATTTTGTTCCAGCGTGCAAGATTAACAGCAGCAAAAAGTATGTCACCGTATTCTTCTTCCATGTGATTTTTATCTTGTTCTTTTTGTGCCTGTTTAAATTCTTTGATTTCCGAATAGAAACAATCATATAAAGATTGTTCATCAGGCCATTCAAATCCGACTTTGACGGCTCTTTTTGAAATTTTTTGAGCAAGTACAAGCGCCGGCTGGCTTTTTGAAAGTCCGTCCATTGCCGATTTCCGTTCTGTTTTTTCTTCGGCTTTTAATTTATCCCATGCTTTCAAAACGTCCTGCGCATTATCAATTTTTGCATTCCCGAATACATGCGGATGACGGTGAATGAGTTTATCTTTAAGCTCTTTTGCGACTGCTTCAATATCAAAATCACCTTTTTCTGAGGCAATTTGTGAATGTAAAAGTACCTGCAGCAGGACATCTCCGAGTTCTTCACGCAGATGTGGCATGTTATTTTCATCAATTGCATCCACTGCCTCATACGCCTCTTCAAGCATGTTCGGACGAAGGGATTGGTGGGTTTGTTCTCTGTCCCACGGGCATCCGTCAGGGGCTCTTAGTTTTGCCACAACCTGTATTAATTCTTCAAGATTTTTATAATTCATATTCGTATTTTAGCACAAATCATACGGAAGGATGATTTTAATTTCGGCCAATATGATAGACTAAGTTGGTGGATATATAGAGTTATAAAAGAGAGGTAAAATATGTCAACAATAGAAAGAGTAAGTCAGTTAAGTCACCGTATTTTCAATACGACTCTTAACGAAAAGAATGTCCGCAGAAGTTCTAATCCGTTTGCAAATTTTCAGAAAAATGTTTTAAATGCGGATGTACTTGAATTGAGTTCAAAAAAAGATGCCGGCTTTGCTGGTAACATAAGCCAAAGTACAAAAAGAATATATTCTACTTTTGTCGGTTCAATTAATGATTTTGGCAGAAGATTTTATGAAG
>CACXAK010000201.1 GCA_902765655.1 uncultured bacterium
TCAGTTAATTAATGCATATTTACTCAGCACCTTAATTCTAACACAATAATAATTTAAATCAATCTTTCTATGTGGTGATTATTGATATTTCTGTAAAATTTACAAGAAACATATTAAATACCTTATATCGCCTATTAATAATAACCATAATAAAGCATCAATCTTACATATAAAACCTTAAATCCTGAGTTTTATTCCTCTATTCCTATATCCACAATTACATCTGGATCTGCAAGGAAGAACCATTTTCCACCAGTTTTGTAACAGTATCTTGTAATAGTACCTGTTGATGAAGCCTCACCGCCAAACACTGTATTAACTGTAAAATTAACCTTTTTTATCTGACTTACTTTTATATTTACACCATATCTTGTCTTAAGGCTGTCGGTCATTTTATCTGCATAAGACTTATCCAGCTTCTCTCTGCCCACAATTTCTACATCACTATAGGTAGCTCCTGACTGCATTGAAAATGCCTCTCTTATCTGCTCCTCTAGTGTTGAACCTGCGCTGCCAGAATTGAAATTATTCTGCCATTTTATAGGATAACAGGCCTTCTCATATAAATCTGTATCCTCATATGATACTGCAGCAAAATACTCCTCCACCGCTTTATCTATATTTGTATTTCCTGGTGTATTGACTGCCCACAAAAAAATACCGGCACCCACAGCAAGAATAACTGCAAATATGATAATACCAATAACAGAGAAATCATTGAAACAATATATCAAGGAAATAATTGATGAAGAACTTCATTGTAAATTTTACGAAAATTCATGGAATTTACGACCTTTTGAACTTATTTCCGAAGGTTTAATTATGACTTATGCACCACATAAACTAATTTCTATATTAAATAGAAAATATGATTTTGAAAAATATGGTGCTTCAGTTAAACATTTTGATAGAACACAGCCAAATCATCCAATAAATAAACAAAATTTTGTAAATAAGCCAGTAAATACGACAAGAGATTATAATAGGTTAATTGAAATTAAGATTTATTTTAAATACGGATTACAATATATTGATAATAAAACATTAGAAGACATAATACATACTTGTGAATCTTGTGGATGGATATTTGCCTCAATACAGAATGCTTACACATTAGAAGAATATAAAGAAATAAATAAATGCGATTTTACTTCAAAACAACCGCACAATATGTATTTTAGACCTAAATTTGACCAAAAAATCAAAGAAAACGGTATACCAAATGAATGCTTTCATATATGCCCGACAAAATTGGTCAATAAAATTTTAAAACAAGGTCTTCATCCGAAAGATTATGGTAGAAAAAGTAATCATCCGGAACGTGTATACTTATTTTTACAAAAGCCAATCAATTGGAAAGAAATTGCAAGAACATTCAGAGAAAGTAGAAATGAAAACTATTCATTGCTTAAAATAGATACAAGTAAATTATATAATAAAATTAATTTTTATTTTGATAGTCTGACAATGACAGATAATCCTGCAATATACACAAACGAAACAATCCCACCACAATATATAATTGAAATTGACAGGGAAGAAAATAATAATGAAAACTTTATGTGGTAAATGTCAAGGAAGAAGAAAAATAACAGATATGTCGCAATTGATTTTGAAAAAATGGACACAATACCAAATTCGGTATGTTCAATAGGACTTGCTGTCATAGAAAATAATAAGATAACTGATACGTTTTATAGCCTTGTATGCCCACCAAGTAAAAATGAAAATTACTATTGTGTGCAAACACACGGTTTACACTATGAAGATGTTAAAAATGCACCTAAATTTCCGGAAGTATGGGAAAAAGTGGATAAAATAATTGATGGATGCCCTATAATAGCACATAATTTTGGGGTTGAAAGAGGATGTATAAACGCTTGTAATGAAACTTGGGGCACTAATAATGACTATGATTTTATATGTACACTTGCATTAAGCAGAAAATATCTTAAAAATTTACCGAGTAAAGGACTTGACTTTGTATGTGAAGCACTTAATTATGATATTGGGACACACCATAATGCATTGGATGATGCAATAGCAGCAGCAGAAGTTTTTATAAGAATAAAGAAAAAATATAAGTTAAAAGATGGAGAACGAGAACAACTTTTTGCAAAACGAAAATGAAATTAAATCACCGTTAAAAGTAGTTTATATACTTTATGTAGGGAAAAATACAGATAATGATAATATTTATCACTTCTTGATTACAACAGATTCGGAAAAAACATGGGCAGAAGGATGGGAAAATAAACCTGCCTGCATTATGAGAGATTTAAAACCAGAAGATGATATGTACGAATATGTCGCAGAAATTAAAACGGATTTAAAATTAGACTTAGCACAAGAAAATTGCTGCTTTTCAATGCAAGATTGCCGTGATAATGTAGTTGCTTTAGCAAGCGAAAATCTGGAAGATGCTGATGAATATCCCGAAGATGGAAGAATTGTGATTCATTTCGGCGATTTAATAGAAGATGTCGAAAAAATGTTAGCAAGACGTGATATTGCACTTAATTATATTTAAACTACCCACCTGTTCAATTAATAAATGCTTTTGGTAGTATTCTGATATTTATAAGAAGATAATAATAATTGTTTAAACATTTTATTAATGAGCAAATATCTAAAACTATTTGAAACAACGTCCGATTACAAGACGTACATAAATGGGGGGGGGTAATTCTCCCAAATGTCAGCGTGGCAAAAGATGCACCCAAAACGGTGTATTATAATCCTATACCACCGCCATTTTTTGTCAAACTATC
>CACXAK010000202.1 GCA_902765655.1 uncultured bacterium
AGATAAGAAAAAATATGTTGTTACAATCGAACAGTACGGTTTAAGAGATTTTGGGAATAAGTTTTTCAATCCTATTCAACAGACAGCAAACGATTTTTCGACTTTCAAAGTTTTAGTACCATCCATTAAAAAAGCAGCAATTTTGATGAATGAAAATTACTACAAAACCGAAACAAACTGGAATGCAAGTATTCAACAGAAATTGAAAGAAAAAAATTGTGATTTGAATTACGTTGTTATACCTGTTAATGCTAATTTAAAAGCATCCCTTGCAAAGATACCTTCTGATGTTGATGCTATTTTTGTAACTCCGTTATACAATCTTACAACTGCACAAAGAAAAGAAGTTTATGATTATGCAATCAGCAAAAAACTTCCTTCTTATTCAATTGTAGGAAAAGAAGATGTTGAACTCGGTGCAATGCTCGGGACTTCAACAATGGATGTAGATAAAAAAATCGCCGAAGCCACATCATTTAATATACACGGGGTGTTACACGGAAATGCCGTTAAAAATGAAAAAATACCTTTTTATGATGATAAGGTAATTTTTTATAACTCAGATACAGGAGATGCAGTTGGTTATGTTCCTCCTTTAAGATTATTAAACAATTCTGTTGTTATAACTCACAAAGAACTTCCTAAGTATTCTTTAGGAACACTAATTGATGCATTAGATGATACAAACCTGGATATTAAAAGAAAACAATTCTTAATCAGTGCTGCACGTCGTTCCGTTGCAAGTGCTTATTTGAGATATTTACCGACTTTAAGGTTAGATTTGGGTTATCAGTCATACAATGATGCTTATGCACGTTCTTATTCGGGAGTTCCGACTCATGCCGGGCAATTTACGGTTGCTATGGATCAGGTATTATATTCGCCTGACTTAGTTACAAACATTATAGTTAAACACAAAAAATTAAAATTTGATAAAGCCGAAGAGCTTTTGACAAGAGCAAATACCGAATATCATATTGGTAATTTGTTTATTGAAATTTTGATGCTGGAAAATATGATTAAAGTTCAGGAAGAATCTGTTCAGGAAACAAGAGAAAATCTGGCAATAGCAAGAGTAAGAGAAAAAACAGGCAAATGCGGATATGAAGAAGTATTTCGCTGGGCAGGCGAAGTAAGTGAAGAAGAAAAGAAACTGCTCTCTATGCAGGCAGATTATAAAAATTTAAAAGTAACAATCAATAAACTTTTAAATCAGGATCAAAAATACGATTTTGCCTTTGTTCCTTTGACAGCTAATGATCCTGCATTTTTCACAAGCGATTTACATATTATTGATCACGTAAGAAACCCTAAAAAATTGGGTAAATTTACGGACATGCTTGTAGAAGAGGCTATTTACTTGTCTCCGGAAACAACAAAATTAAAAGCGGCTATCGCAATGAAAAAAGCAGAAATGGGTAATTATATCCAAAAATTCCTATTACCAAATGCTAAAATGTCCTTGGAATACGGGACAATGTATGACAGAGCATTACCTTACGAAGATTCAGCTCATAATCAGCTGAAATCAGGAACAGCAACTGCTATGGCTGCAAGAGATCAGGCCGAAACTTTTAAAGAAACTCACAATACAACTGCTGCTGTTGGTGCCGGTGCTCAGACATTTGGAAATGCGTGGAATAGCACACCATATTTAAATCTTGATAAAACATCTTTAAGATTCGTTATCGGAGCACAATGGAAACCGATTGAAGGCGGTCATAAATTCGCTGAAGTTGCAAGATGCAAAGCAGAACTGAATGAATTGAACGCTTATCTTGAAGAAGTTAATACCGAAATTGAAATGCAGGTTCGCACAGTTGTAAACAGAGCAATTTCAAAATACTTTATGATTGAAAAATCTTATAAAGCAATGTTTGCTCAGAGCGAAAACTATCAAATGGTTAAGGCAAAATACTTAAAAGGTGAAGTTCCGATTAACCAGATTTCTGATGCTCAGAAATTATATTTTGATGCAAAGCTTGATGCCCTAAATTCACAGTATGAATTCTTTAAAGAACTTATCTGGGTACAAAGAGGTTTGTTATCTGTCAACTGGACAAAAGCAAGTGATGAAGCAAAGAAATGGATAAAAGGTATTCCTGCAATTTTACCGGCAGAAGAAGATTTTACATTATAAACAATTTATGACTTAAACAATAATCTAAAAAAGGGGCAAATATTTTATATATTTGTCCTTTTTGTAAATATTTTAATAAAAAATTAGCAAAATATCTTTTTATGTGGTTTGATATATTTATAGAATAAGATTTTGGGAATATATGTACATAAGCAGAATAAATAATTATTCTTCACCAAAAGTAAATTTTGGCAGAAAATTAACTAAGAATGAAGAACAGGATTACAAGAACAATGGTATAAAGCCTGCTTTTGATTATCTTGGAATAAAAGAAGTTGCAATGATTTTACATGGAACTTCTTATCCTGAAAGCAGATTATCCCAAAATAAAGAAATAAGTAATGATATCGGAGTCGGAACCCCATACGGAAAAGTTGCTGCTCAATTGATTCCGTTTGAAATTTTGCACGGGTTCAATTCAAATCAGCTTGGTCCTGTTGGGGAATTGAATTCACGTCAAAAATTTTCACCTTATGAATCTTCTATCGGAAGTAAAAATTACTTATTTATAGATTTTAATAAATTAACTGAAAATGAATATGCTCATTTATTACAAACAAGTGATATTACAGGAATTGTTTCCCCTGTCGAAAAGACAAATAAAAATTATGCATATTCTGATTTTTTTCCTGAGGCATTTACAAATTATAATAACTTAATTAAAAAAGCTTATTCAAATTTTAATAAAAAACTTGAGCAGGGGGATTCAAGAGCAATTAAAATGTCAAAAGAATTTTCGGAATTTATGAATAACAATCCGGAAATTGAAACGTATGCCATGTTTAATATTTTGAAAGACCTGTACGGAACAGATGATTATACAAAGTGGAAGGATATTGATAAAAATTTAGCGGATAATCTTAAAAAAGATGATTATGATGCCCATTTCAGGAAAAAACAATTACGTTTAAAAACAGATAATAAATATGAAGAATACTGTTTTGCTCAATATATTTTAGATAAACAAATAAAAGAAAATACTGCTTTCAGAAAAGAAATCGGATTTAAATATATAAGTGATATGCTGGTTGGATTTTCACCCGCAGATGAATGGGCGCATCAGGATTTATTTTTAAAAGATTACCGTATCGGATGTCCTTACGGTGGTCCTTATGGCGGAATTCAAAAATGGAATGTTCCTGTTCTTGATCCTAAAAAATTATTTAATAAAGACGGTACATTAGGCAGCGCAGGTGAATATCTGAAATCAAAACTTGAGGCATCACTGACAGATTTTGATAATGTAAGAATTGATCATGCTTTAGGACTTGTGGATCCTTTTATTTACGCTAAAGGCGGTTACAGACAGGGAAATATCAATGATATGCCGGATATTGATCCCGATAAAAATTATCAGAAAGTATTGACCAAAATAATTCTTCCGACACTTGAAGAACACGGCATTGATAAAAATTCTCCTGTTTGGGAAGATTTGGTAACTGACACTCCGACATTTAACAGAATTTATTATCACGAAAACGGTTTAAGCGGAATAACGCCTTTAGAATATAAAAAAGGTGAAGATTACAGAAATACCAAAAATTGGTTCCTTGTCGGCTCTCATGACAGTGACCCTGCTCATAAAATGATTAAGAAAGATTGGGTAAGAAATAATGAAGCATGGCATCCGATGTATCTTGCCGGAGTTTTGAATGCATCAAGCGACAGCAGTGAATATTGTAATAAAATTGCACATGACGATAATGAAAGAGTTAAGGCAAAATTTGCTGAACTATTTATGATGGGCGATAAAATTCAGATTTCATTTGCTGATTTCTTTGGTATTGATAAAACTTATAACGAAGGTGGCAATGACGGAAACCCAAATAATTGGAAATTACGTTTAAATAATGATTACGAAGATACATATTATAAAAATTTATCATCAGAACATCCGACAGCAATAAACATGCCTGAAATTTTAAAAATGGCGGTTAAAGGTAAAGCCGAAATGAAAATAGCTCCCGGACAAGATCCGAAATGAAAATAGCTCACGGACAAAAACCGGAAAAAGTCTGGAATGACGCTGATGAAATTTTATTTACCCTTGATAAATATGCTCAGATTTTAAAAGAGAAATAATGCCATAAAAATAAATTAACTTGTATTTATTAAACAATTACTTACATAAAACATATTATAGGAATATGTTTGAGAAATAATATTTCTCTTAGTTCATTTTTTCTTTTTGTCTTGAAGCAAAAAGAAAAAACGAACCAAAAAAGAAAAACTCGTTGATTATAATACTGCCTTTGGCAGCATAAGACCGCTTTCGCGGTAATATGTTGTTTTTGCCTAACGGCAAAAATCTCTAAGCGCGGCTAAGAACAACGCCGCGCGCTTGCAAAACGACCTTTACGAAGTGAGCAATAAATGTTATGCGAGAGAAAATCAAAGGCGGATTTGTTTGAGCGATAAGCGAGTTATCCGCCTCACACTCGAGCATTACAATTTATT
>CACXAK010000203.1 GCA_902765655.1 uncultured bacterium
GAGTGGCAATAAGAACTCCAAGTACAGAACGTTTCAGGTTCATGCTCTTCAATGCTTTTAAGAATTTATTTGAGCCCGCATCTGCTGCTTCATTAAACGCTTCAACTATTTTATCTTTTGTAAATATCTTAGACAATTTGAAAGTATTTTCAGTGATTGTCGGAATAGCATAACGAGAAGAATGAACTCTTTCACCTTCTTTTGCAACAATTCTGAAATTATTTTCAAGATTATTTGAAGAGGTTAAAATTTTGTTAACCTGGTAAATGGCTTCTTTACTCATTTTTTCGCCATTTTGGACTTCTTGTTCAATAATTTTTGCAGCTTTATTAATGTCTTCTTGTTTAAATTTTACCCATTCATTGCCATTGTGAACTTCGTAATTGGCAAGAGATTTTTTAATTCTTTCATATAACGGATTTTGAGTGTTTTCAGGTAATTTTTCATGCCAGATTTTACCCATCATATCAATAGTTTCTGAATCTGCAAAAATAGAAGCGGCTTTAAGGTCATCTTTACCAAGGTCGAATGCCTTATTTACACCCATAGCAAGTGCAAGACCGGCTAATGTCCCGTACGCTCCGACAGCAGAATCATTAATAGTGCCCATGCTTTCTCTGCGAGCAGTTTCCATTCCGGCATCAACGCCTCTGCCAAAGTCGGTTAAAGTTCTTGGCAGAACCATGCAGAAAAAGTCAACAGCATTAGCGCCCCATGCCTGATTAGTATCTAAAAATCTCAAAAGATCTACAATCGGCGAACCTGTAAATGAAGGTTTTTTGGCATTATTAACATAATGTGCATTACTTTTATGTACATTATACTGTTGAGTATTATATTGTCTGTAATTGCTATCTATTTTCATTTACACTGCCTTTTTTGTTTTGTCTAACGAAAATGCCTGGAATACAGGAGCTTGAGAAGGATTCCCTTTATATTCTTCCAGCGCGGCCAGTTCCTGAGCTTGTTTTTGCGCTAATTCCTTTTGCTTTTTGTTAGTTTGGGTTCTTGTATATAACGGGATAAATAAACCTAATGATAATAAAGAGAATAATATATTCCCTGCGTGACACCACGCTCTTAAATTTTTGCTTTTTGTTCTCAATGCTTCATCTTTGATGGCATTTAATTCATCAGAAGATTTCATAGTCGTATGTTTTGCCCAATGCCATAATTTTTGAAGAATGTTAGCATCCTGCTTTTCTTCTTTTAATTTATTAATAAGGACCACATCTTTTGAGTGTTTCTGTATAAATGTTGCAATGGCCTTTGCTGCATAGTCCCCCAAGAAATAAAAGCTTGAGAATGTTGCAATATCACGAATTGTATTTTCTTTTAATTCATTAGAATCTTCTGATGCTGCGATACGGCTCGAGAAAGTCGCAGCAGAAATGATTCTAGCTTGATCCATTGTCGGGAATATGTTTTTAAACTGGAACATCTTTAAACTAGGTCTGTCCAATATCATTGATAAACCTGCAACAGCCCACATCAAAGGAACGGCAAAGAATTTTTCTGCAGTTAGCTTCTTCTGTTCTTCAGGTGTAAGATGTCTGTCTTTGTCATCATTATAAATAGGAGCACCTGATTTCCCTGAAAGTTTGTGTGTAATCCAGCGGTTAATCGGTTGTGCTGAAATTGCAAGCGGAATTATTAAGCCAACTAAACCGATTGCACTTTTTAAATTTACAAGTTTTTTAGCTTTACTTACATATTTCGCAAATTCTTTAGAGTCGGCAGAAAGATTTTCCTGTACAGAACCTCTTAAAATGTCACTGCTGCTGTCAAGAAGATGTTTTAAACTACTTGTTGAATATCCGCTTTCTCCTGCAAATTTAAGATTTTCGGCAATGCCTGTCTTATTAACAATATATGTATATAAATCATCTGTGTAATTTTTGTGAGATTTTATGCCAAATAATTTTTTGAATCTACGAACAAATTTATTTTTAGAAATAATTTCTTCTTTATTATCGGTTAATATGTTATTGGCTGTTTGTTTAAGAAGTCTTTCATATTCCGGATCATTAGCAAGTAAGTCTTTGAAAGCTTTTTCTTTTGAACCATCAATACCGTGCAAATCCTGAGTCATGTTTTTCAGCGTATTATAAATTGTTTCTTCAGGGCTACTTCCTTTTGCGGATTTGTAATATTGGCTAATTTTGTCAATTGCTTCGCTGTTTGCCCATGATTTCGAAAGATTAGAATTTTTAAACCCGCCCATTACAGGTCTATTTAGAAGTTTTGCAACCCCTATAACAATAAAGCTCGGAATCAGGCAATTTATAATGAGTCCTGAAGCTTCACGTCTGAATGCTTCAAAGCCGCCAAATATATTCAGATGTCTTTTTTGTTCCTCTCCGTTTTCACCTTTTTTCTTTGAACCAATAAAGGTTTCAACAAAAGTACGCGGAAGGATTGCAGTAGATAAATCCAAAAACGAAACATTTATCATTGGATTTGCTTCGCAGGTTTGGATTGTTTTCAATACAACATCCCCCAACCCTGTAAACGCAGGATTTGAAACTTTTTTACCTGCATTAATTCGGTCCTGAGGGGTTCTATTCTTACTATTTACACTACCTAATTCAACTTTATTTATCATATATTGCTGTTTTACGACTACACTGCCTTCTAATTATAACCAAAGTACATATTAATTAAAAGTTTGGGAAAATAAAAATTGCGCGCATGGAGTCAAATATAAAGTTTTTGTAAAGAACAATTTTTGCATAATTTTCTAA
>CACXAK010000204.1 GCA_902765655.1 uncultured bacterium
GGAGTTGGCATTACGATTACTGAATGTTGTTGCTTAGATAAAAATAAAATAAAAATTTTTCAAGGTCCCATAATAAGAATAAAAATGAATAAGAATTTTGAAGGTGTAACGATTATCAGGCATAATGACTATATTACAAGATTTAATAAACTTGAAGAAATTAAACTAGAGGATATTGTATTTAGTCAAAAATTCAAAGTGTTCTCAACTGATCAAATAGAAGCAAGATATTTATTGACGACAGCATTTATGGACAGATTTAAAGCCATAATGGTTGCTTTTGATACAGAACGAATACATTGCTCTTTTTTTGAGGACAACATTTATATTGCTCCATACACTACTAAAGATTTGTTTAATTTGGGCGATTTATCAAAAACATTGCTTGACGAGGAGCAATACGAAGTATTGTTTAATGAGTTTGCTTCAATCCTTGCACTTGTTGACCACTTCAAACTTGACAAAAAATTAGGATTGTAAAGCTTCGAAAATATGTTATAATAATATAATTGATATGAAAGAGGTTAATTATGATGAGTTTATTATATAGCGTTCCGATAGTTGCATCAAATGCAACTCAAGGAGCAGAAAACGGAGGTTCTGCGATGACGAGATTATTTATAGCAGGAGCTATAGTTGTCGGATTAATTGTTTTATTGTATCCGATGTATGTTCGTTTAATAAAGTTAAAGAACAAAACAAAAGAGGCAATGAGCGGTATAGATGTTCAGCTCAAAAAACGTTACGATTTGATTCCTAATATTTTGACAATTGCTCAAAAATATATGGAACACGAAAGGGGCTTATTTGATGAAATTACGAGATTAAGAGCTGCAGCTGCAGGGATTAAATCTGATGCCAACACAATAGGTGAAAAAATTAATCTTGATAACCAAATCGCGTCAAAAATGGGACAACTTATGGTTAACGTTGAAAACTATCCTCAATTAAAGGCAGACGGAACCATGATGCAGGCAATGCAGACTTATTCTGAAGTTGAGGAACACATTGCTGCTGCAAGAAGATTTTATAATAGCGCAGTAAATGAACTGAATAATGCTGTCGAAATCTTCCCAAGCTCTTTAATTGCAGGAATGATAGGAATAAATTCTTATCCGTTCTTCGAAACAGATGAACAGTCAAGACAATCTGTAAGCGCATCCGATTATTTAAAATAAAAATATTTTATATTATAATAAGGACGGATTTATAGTCCGTCCTTTTTATGTGTCCGTAGCTCAGACGAATAGAGCGTGGGTTTCCGAAGCCCAAGGTCGGGGGTTTGACTCCCCCCGGGCATATTTTATTAAACCGGAATTAAAATTCTTGCACCTGGTCTGATATTTCTTGTAATCCCGTCAGATACGGCCTTACCATTACCTAATGTTATTTCAGTATGACCATATTGACCGTTATAACCTGCAACGCCCTTGCCATAACATAAGATACAACCTGCAGGTAATTTCTTCAAATCAACACCCTCAGCTGATATTTCTCTGAAATTACCGGTTGCCTTGTATGCATCAGCCATTCCGTATCCGTGTACACCTTGTTTGTAAGAACCCAAACCTGCATTTACAATCGCTTTTTTTACATAAGTTGCACAACGTTTAAGGAATCTTCCGGGAGCTCCATTTAAAGCTGCTTGCGCAAGTCTTCTGCCTTTTTCTGCGCAATAATCTGCCAGTTTTCCCGTATAACGAATTGCACTTCTTCCTATAGACAAAATTCCACTTTTTGCTGAATTATATAATGAACTTACACCAATTTTGAAATTATTCCAAATATTTGCATAATTAAATGTTGGTAATTTAAAATATGAAAAAGTCGGCAATGAAAAATTAAACCAAGAACCAAACGGATTTGTAAAAGATGACATACCTTGAGCCACAGGACTTACAACAGGATTATATGCTTTTGTCGTTACTGACCCAAATGGCATATATTGGAACAAAGGCGCATTTACTGAAGTAAATGTCGGCAAATGCAATGAGCTTAGACCTCTGTTAAATATCGGCTGTATGTAATTCCACTGAATCATTCCCAAATATCCCCTTATGTATATATAAAGTATATTTTCATGAGATAATTGCCATATATTTTTAAAATGTAACAACATGTTACGGAATTTTTAAATAAAAATAAATATTTTTATAATAAAGGAATGAAAATATTAGGTATAGACCCCGGGATGGCAATTGTCGGGTATTGTATATTAGATTTTGACGGTAAAGATCTGAATCTACTTCATTCCGGTTCAATTCAAACCTCCAAAGAGGAATCTGAAGGGAAAAGATTAACAGAAATTCATCAGGATTTGCGCACAATTATTTCAACATACAATCCGGATGTATGTGCAATTGAAAAGTTATTTTTCTTCCGCAATTACACAACGGTTATGCCTGTTGCTCACGCAAGAGGGGTAATTTTATTGGCACTCAGTGAATACAATATTCCTGTTTATGAGTACACCCCGATTGAAGTAAAACAAATTCTTACCGGATACGAAAAAAAAAAAAAAAAGGAAGTCGAACAAATGGTAAAAGTCGCCTTAGCCATAGACAAACTACCAAAACTTGACGATACAATTGATTCTATTGCCATTGCAATTTCCTACACCCGAAGTAATGCCGTTTTGGATAAATATAAAAATTGAGTTTTTTATATATAAATGATAAAATACACTTATGAATAAAATTATTTTGAAGAATCTATCTTTGTGCAGTTTGGCAATCGGAGCTAT
>CACXAK010000205.1 GCA_902765655.1 uncultured bacterium
TCATCCCCCGTTTTCTCGGTAATTATATCCAACTCTGAAAGTTTTAGTGCAAGTACGATTGTTCTTTGCTGCCCCTGGGAAGCAAATTTTGTTCCGTCAAGACCGTTTACTGAAAATATAATGTCATCTCTGTGAGGGCCGACACAAGCTTGGCATCTGCGAATTTCTTCGTTTTTTCTCTCTTCAAGTGATGCTTTAAAAACTGTTTGTATATCGCTAATTGCATCAATAGAATCATCATCCAAAAAATTGCAATCGTATTTGATAGAAAGCTCTTCTGTCTCACTTATAGTTTTGTGTTTTAATTTTGCAATTTTTTCATTTTCATTAAGATACTTTTTTCTTATGTATATTATATTGCTGCCGGTGACTGATAGCTGTTCATTTAGTACATCTAATAAAGAATCATCATATTTGCCTGTTTTGGCGCATTCTTTAAAATAATTGTTTTTTTGAATCCGAATTTTTTCATATTTTGATAATCTGGTATCGTATGCAGGATAAATTTGGGAAATTGCCATATCAAGCCAATTCCTTCTGTCTTGGGGGGCGCCTCTGAGAAGTAGTAAATCCGAGCTTGAAAATAAAACACATTTCATTGTATTTTTAAAATCTTTGATGCTTGTTTTAACCCCATTCAGATATATTTCTCTTTTTTTGTTTATGTCATATTGATATGATAAGTCAATTGTTGTGTTGTTCTTTGAAATTTGTGCTTTTATATTGCAGAGGTTTTCGCCAAATTTAATCAATTCCGTATTATTTGATGTCCTGGGACTTTTAAGACAGGACAAAAAATATATGCTTTCAAGAATATTTGTTTTTCCCTGAGCATTTTTGCCAATTATCAATGTTTTATTTTTCCCGAAATCAAAAATAATATTTGCACAATTTCTGTAATTTGTAAGTTCTAAATTCGTTAATTTCATAAAAGTATTATACTTTAAATATATGATTTTTAGCAAAATGTAGACTTTGAGCGGTTTATAATGTATAATGAATAAGGTTGGATTATTATAATAAGGATTTTTGTATGTTGCCTGTAATAACTGAAGAAATTGCGCAAAACGTGTTTAATGAGGTTTTTGAGGATATGCCGCAATGGCGTAAAAAAATGATTCATTATATAAAGGATGAAAATCCTGAAATAAATTCAGCCATAATAGAGGCGGCTAATAAGACAGAGCTCGATCCTAAGGCGATAGCTTTGGGCGCGTACATGTCTTATTTGATGCTTGAGCTTGCAGCTAAGGGAAATGACGATTTATTGAATTTTAGTGATTAATTGAGGTGATAAATAATGATAATCGAAGATTTACTTAAAGAAGTTATAGAATGTGGCGGGTCTGACTTGCATATTTCAGCATCGTTACCACCAATAAAGCGTGTTGATGGTAAATTGATTCGCATGGAGTATCAACCGTTAACTTCTGATCAGGTTGAACAGTTGTTATTCCCAATGATGTCAAATGATCAGCGCCGCCGTCTTGAACAGGATTGGGAACTTGACTTTTCATACGGCATTAAAGGTATGGGACGTTTCCGTGTGAACTTCTATAAAGATAAGGGCTCTTATGCTGCTGCTTTCCGTTCGATTAATTCAGAAGCTCCTACCCTTGAAAATATGGGTATGCCTCCAATTGTTACCGAAATCGCGCAAAAACCAAGAGGTCTTGTCCTTGTTACAGGACCTACAGGTTCCGGTAAATCAACAACTTTGGCTGCAATGATTGATTATATCAACAGAACAAGAGCAGAACATATTTTGACTATTGAAGACCCTATCGAATTCGTTCATAAATCAAAACTTAGTGTCATTCACCAGCGTGAATTAGGGATGGATACAAGAACTTTTGCAAATGCTTTGAAATCTGCACTTCGTGAAGACCCTGATATTATACTTGTTGGTGAGATGCGTGACCATGAAACTATTGCTTTGGCTCTTACTGCAGCTGAAACAGGTCACTTGGTCTTTGGTACCCTTCATACATCTTCTGCATCTCAGACTATTGACCGTATTATTGACGTTTTCCCCCAGGGACAACAACAGCAAATTAGAGTACAGCTTGCGAACTCACTTGTAGCTGTATTTGCGCAGACTCTTTTGCCTAAACAATTGCCTGATGGTACTTCTAAAGGACGTGTGATGGCTCAGGAAATTATGATTGTTACTCCAGCTGTTTCAAACTTAATCAGAGAAGCAAAAGCAGCACAAATATATTCAACTATTCAAACAAGTACTGAATATGGAATGCAGACTTTAGAAGCTGCATTGGCAAAATTGGTGAATGACGGTTTGGTAACTGTTGAAAATGCAATGGCTAAATCTTCTAAACCGGCTGAGTTGCAGCGTCTTATAAGAAGATAACTGAAACTCGAAAGGATGTAAAATATGGCATCATTATGGGATGCGGTGAATGATTCAATTGATGAGAACCATTTTATTTTAAAGCATATAATATATGCTTTACCCATATTTTTTTGTGCGAGTTTATACATCAAGAATAATGTTGGATTGTTTTATTTTTTTGCGTTTCCAATTATTTTTATTATGCTGGGAGTGATGAGTTGCGGAATTGCAAATGTACGTCAGAATAAACGTGAAATATTAACTTTAAACCCAATAAAGCTATTATATACTGTTTTTTCTTTGACTGTTGCTATTGTCCCTTTGAGTGCTGTTATGTACTTTGTTGGCTATTGTATTACAGCTTTTGTTAAACT
>CACXAK010000206.1:0-3502 GCA_902765655.1 uncultured bacterium
TTTTCTATCCTGTATTTTATATGTCTTGGCAAAGAGTCAAACGCTATTGTGAGTTCGGAACAAACGAGCCAAGTGCGGAGCCGTCTTGCGCTGTTGCTTACTTGCAACTAAAGCAAGACGCGAAGTCACGTCGATGGCGACTGAAGTGAAAATCTCGCGCCGGGGCGAAATAAAATACAGGATAGTTTTTTCTATCCTGCATTTTATGTATCTTGGCAAAGGGTCAAACGCAGTCATGCGTTCGGAACGAAGGAGCCAAGTATGAAGATAAATAAATCTTAACTAATTATTTCCATGTGTTTACAGTATAATTATTTTAAATTCTAAAGGGATATTATGAAAAGCGATAACATCAAAAAAGGAATAGCTCATACTCCGCACAGAGGGTTATTAATGGCCGCGGGCGTAAGCAGAAAAAACATGAATGCACCATTTATCGGAATTGCGAGTTCATTTACCGATTTAATTCCGGGGCATGCAGGTATGAGAGATTTAGAACGCCAAATCGAAAAAGGAATTCATACCGGTGGCGGGCAGGCATTTATATTTGGAGTTCCGGCAATTTGCGACGGTATAGCAATGGGACACAACGGAATGAGATATTCCTTGCCGTCAAGAGATTTGATTGCAGATTGCGTTGAAACAGTTGCACAGGGACATCAGCTTGACTTAGATATCCCATGTATTGTTGTTACGGCAGGTCCAATGCTTGAAGGCGAAAGCAGATGTGCGAAGCTTACAATGATTAAAGGCTCATTTGAAGCAGTTGGTAAATTCAGAAACGGTGAAATTGATGAAAAACGTCTTTTAGAGCTAGAGGAGGAATCTTGTCCGACAATTGGTTCATGTCAGGGAATGTATACTGCAAATACTATGGCCTGTTTAACAGAAGTAATGGGAATGAGCTTGCCATTATGTGCAACATCTGCGGCTGTTTCATCTAAAAAGCGAAGAATTGCATTTGAGTCAGGGATTCAGATTGTAAATCTTGTCAAAAACGATATTAAGCCATCTGACATTATCGATAAAGAAACATTAGAAAATGCAATAATTGCCGATTTAGCACTCGGCGGGAGTACTAATTCAATAATGCACCTGCTTGCAATTGCAAATGCAGGGGATATTGAGCTTACAATTGACGATTTTGATAAATGGGGCAAAATTGTACACCAGATTTTAAAACTTGATCCTGCAGCTAATCCAACAATGACCGAGTTTCACAATGGCGGCGGAGTTCCTGCGCTTATGAGAAATTTAATAGAAGCGAATATCGGAGTAAAAGATAAAAATACGGTTAGCGGACTTTCTACTTTTGAAATATCAAAAAATGCTTTTGTAAACTATGATTTGATAAAAACTTATGATAATCCGGTTACAACAAAACCGGGACTCGGCATATTATACGGAAACATCGCACCTGACGGCTGTGTAACAAAAATTTCAGGCATTGATGAAAGCTGCTATGAATTTGAAGGGACTGCAAAATGTTTTGACAGTGAAGAAGATGCGATGAGCGCACTTGAAGGTGACAAAATAAAAGATGGAGATGTAATAGTAATACGTTACGAAGGACCAAAGGGCGGCCCCGGGATGAGAGAAATGCTTGCACCGACATCACTGCTTGTAGGGAAAGGATTAGGCAAAACCGTGGCGTTGGTAACAGACGGAAGATTCAGCGGCGGAACAAGAGGAATATGCATCGGGCATGTTTGCCCTGAAGCCGCAAATGGTGGTAATATTGCACTAATAAAAGACGGTGACAAAATTAAAATAGATGTTAACACGCGTTCAATAAACGTTCTTGTCTCTGATGATGAATTAGAAGTCCGAAGAAAAAATTTAAAACCCTTCGAATTAAAGTGTAAATCCGGCTATTTGTCAAAATATGCAAGAACAGTGCATGATGCATCTCACGGAGCTATTGTATAATAACAAAAAAAAAATTTTTTTTAACTAAGTATATTTACATTAAAAAATCAAGCTCCTAAGATTAATAAAAGAAACGCAGTAGATTCGACCTTGCGTGGCATTCTTTCACTAAATCCGTTTGGGACCACTGTAAAAATGCCTAAAAAGCTTGCATCTGATGAATTTATGACATTTAAATATCCGAAGATGAATTTAATCGATAAAATACTGAAAAATTTATAATATATAATTAAAGAGACGTATGAAGACAGAGAGTAAAATTAAACATATAGCAATTATAATGGACGGGAACCGCAGATGGGCAAAAGAACACAATTTACCATCTGCCGCGGGGCATAAAAAAGGTGTTTCATCCCTTCGTGACACTGTAAGGGCATGTGATGAACTCGGAATAAAATATTTAACAGTTTATGCTTTTTCAACTGAAAACTGGAAGCGCAGCGAAGAAGAAGTTAATTTTTTAATGAATCTTGTTGCACTAACCCTCAAAAATGAACTCGATGATATGCATAAAGAGGGCGTCAAAATTACATTTATAGGAGACAGAGCAAAATTATCAGAGCAGCTTATAAATGTAATGAATAACGCACAAGAAAAAACCGCAAACAATAGCGGCGTTAATCTGCAGATTGCGTTTAATTACGGTTCGAGAAATGAAATTACTCGGGCAGTAAAATCAATTATTGAAAAAGGTTATACCCCTGAAGAAATAACAGAAGATGTTATTTCAAAACATCTATATACCTCAGATATTCCTGATCCTGATATTTTGATAAGAACCGGAGGCGAAAAGCGAATATCTAATTATTTACTGTGGCAAATCGCTTATAGTGAAATAATTGTGACAGATGAATATTGGCCGGAATTTGACAGATGTTCGCTCATTAAATGCATAGAAGAATTTGAAAGAAGACAAAGAAGATATGGAAAATAAAATTAAAATAGTTTTGGCAACGGGAAATCCGCACAAATTAGAGGAAATTAGTGAAATAACAAATGGTTCCGGGATTGAATTTGTATTACCATCAGGCAACTTTGACCCTATAGAGAACGGTAAAACATTTGAAGATAACTCAGTAATCAAAGCCAAAGAAGCATCAAAAATATCGGGGGGAATTGCCTTGGCTGATGACTCAGGATTATGTGTTGAAGCACTAAACGGAGAACCGGGAATACACTCTGCAAGATATGATACAACCCCACAAAGACGAATAGACAAATTACTAAAAAATCTTGCCGATACGGCTAATAGAAAGGCAAAATTTGTTTGTGTTATGACTCTAACTGATAAGGATGGTAATATCCTGCATCAGGTCAAAGGAGAATGTCACGGACAAATAGCAAAAGAACAATTCGGTACAAACGGTTTTGGCTATGACCCTGTATTTCTCGTCGATGGATATGATATTACAATGGCTCAAATGAGCGAAGAACTTAAAAATAAAATTTCACACAGAGCAAATGCCTTATCAAAAATGATTAGATTTATTAAAGAAAATCTTTAGTTTTTGAGGATAAAATTGAAAAAAACACTGATTATAGTTTCTGCAATAATTTTATTGCCGATTTTTGC
>CACXAK010000206.1:3572-6284 GCA_902765655.1 uncultured bacterium
TATATCCCGCCAAAAGTAAAAACCGAAACAATAGAAGAAAAAGAAATTTATGAAAGCTTTGAAGCAACAGGACGTGTTGATTCTGTTTCAAAGGTAAATATTGCGGCAAGGGTATCGGGTTATTTAAAAAAAAGTTATTTTAAAGAAGGTGCATTTGTAAAAAAAGGACAAACTCTATTTTTGATTGAACCGGAGCAATATCAGTATGCCACACAAATATCGAGCGGAGATATAAACAATATTCAGTCAAAATTAAACTATGCAAATAAGCAGTTAACAAGGGCAAAAGAGCTTGTAAAACAGGATTATATAGCAAAATCTAAATACGATGAAATTTTATCGCAGCGAGATTCCCTTGCTGCTCAGCTAAATATTGCAAGAACACAACACAAAGATGCCTTGAGAAATTTGTCATATACAAATATAAAATCACCAGTTGACGGCAGAGTAGGAGCAGTTGAAATATCTGTCGGGAACTATGTAACACCTTCTAGCCCCGCTCTTACAACAATATACAGCACAAACCCAATATATGTTGTGTTTTCTATATCGGCTGAGGATTTTGACAAATTAAAAAAAACTGACTTAAGAATATCATCACATAAAACAGAAATATATTTGCCAGACGGAACAAAATATAAATATACAGGTGTTCAGGATTTTTATGACAATAAAATTGATAAACTGTCCGGTTCAATAAAGCTTCGTGCATCATTTGTAAATCCCGATAATATTCTGATTCACGGGGAGTATGTTAAGGTGAAGATATTGGCAAACAATTCGATAAAAAAGCCGATAGTCCCGATTGTTGCCGTTTTATCCTCTCAGGAAGGCAAATATGTCTATAAACTTGATAAAAATAACATTCCGCAAATTAATTACATTGAAATTGATAAGCCGCTAAACAGTAAATACTGGATTTTAAGATCCGGATTAAAAAAAGGAGATAAAGTAATTACTGACGGAGTAATGAAAGTCATACCACAAAAGCAAGTTATTATTGAGGACGACAATGAATAAACTTTTAATTATAATCCTTATAATATTCTTTTGCGCTTTGACATGTGCAGGTAAGGAAATAAAAGACATTTACCCCAATACCGATGCGGATATGACAGAAGTAATATCAGGCAGTGTAAATTATACCGCCGACATGACGCTTGAAAACTGCATAAAAATAGCTCTTGGGAATAATCCCGAAATATTATCAGCATTTGAGGATATATTAATAAATGACTCAAAAATAAAACAAATATGGTCTAATTATTTCCCTGAAATTTCGTGGCAAACAAGCTGGTCACACATAAAACAACTTCAACTGTCAGATGCATTTAACTACAATTTGGAATATGAATACTACATTTTAGGGCAAATTTCACTTCAGCAGTTACTGTATGACTTCGGGGTAACACAAAATCAGGCAACAATACAAAGATTAGGGTATGAATCTGCCAAAAAGACATTTGCATCAGTAGTTAATGATGTAATATACAAAACTAAAACCGCATATTATGAATTATTGTATTCATACGAAGCCGAAAAAGTTGCCCAAATGAATGTCGATAACTACCAGACATTTTATAATCAGGCGCAGGCACTTTATTCAATCGGATTTAATCCAAAAATTGATGTAACGATTGCTCAGGTAAATCTGAGTAAAGCAAAGATGGGCCTAATCAGCGCAAAAAATTTAATAAACACCGCAACCGCGAAATTAAACAACGCCATGGGAGTACCGTACATTGAAAAATACAATATACAGGGGAAGTTAGATTATGAACCTCTCGATTTGTCATATACAGACACAATTAAATGTGCATTAAAATCAAGACCTGAATTAAAAAGGGCAGAAATAAACGTTGAAAAAGCCAGACAGAATGTAAAACTTGTAAAAAAATCCTATTTCCCGCAGATTGAATTTGACGGAGCGTACCAAGAAGGCGGGAAACACTGGACATCAAATAACGGTTGGCAAATTGGGCTTTATTTGAATTTCCCGATTATAAACGGAGCCAAAACGTACAATCAAATAAAAGAGGCAAAATATTTGTATGACAAAGAATTAGCAAATGCAAAAAAAATCCAGAATAATATATATCTTGAAATTCAAACCTCATATCTTAAACTACACGAGAAGGAAAATCAACTTCCGGTAGCAGCAGCACAGGTAAAGCAAGCAATTGAAAATTATGAACTTTCAAAAGGGCGATACCGTGTAGGAGAAGCATCACCGATAGAAATGCGTGAAGCACAAAACACACTCGCTGATTCAAAATTACAATATTTCAAATCCCTTTATGAGTTCAACAATGCTAAAGCGGAACTTGAAAAAAACATAGGAATGAATCTGAATACTAATACCAAATTTTTGGGAATAACAAAATAAAACGCCGGCTTACGAAAGCCGGCGCAATTCTCTTTGCATCAATATTCTATGCACTTTGATTAAATTTCATTGTTCTTTCTATGTTTTTATTTATTACTCCTTTAATTACATCATATTCTGTTTGTAGTGAAGTATGCTCTGTATCAATATTTTTAAGTTGCAAATCATACATGCTGTCTTTTTGTTTAATATCATTCATTGCTCTGTTATATTTAGCTTCAGCTTTTGCAACTGCGGTTGAATTATCAGTTTGTTCGAAAATATTTGAACAAGATTTATAATCTAATGACTTCCAATTTTGTGACAAGTCAACCTGTTCCATTGTT
>CACXAK010000207.1 GCA_902765655.1 uncultured bacterium
TTCCATCGGAAGATGGGTAGGCGCGATTTTATTTTCGTTTGTGTTTAATTCAATTAATAGAAAATATATAATGGTTTTCGCAGGTGTTACTCACGGTTTAATAAATATGTTTTACATGTTTACTAGTAATGGATATATAATTCTCGCAACAAGAGCCTTCGCAGGTATTGGCCACATCTGGCCTCCAATTTATACCGGACTCTGGATAGGACAATTATCCATACAAAAATACGCCAAATTCTGGAAAAACTGTTCTTCGATATGTTCACCTTTTGGAAGAGCTTCTGGTTTCTTCATTGATTTATTCGCCGGGGCTGAAAATGTAAGTATAATTTTTAATATTATTTTAATATTAAATTTTTTTTATTTAGTGGAGATATGGTTTTTTCTATAATGGTTTAGTTTTGTTCACTTGTGGAATTATTTTCTTATTTATTCCTAATATTTATTTCTCGTCAAAATTAGTCGTGTCGACTGATAAAGAAGGCAAAGAAGTCATTCGTCCATCAAAGACCGAAGTCGAATCGACCATATTTAAAGTAAGAGAATCCGACCCTCATGATCGTGATGTAAATGTATTCGAAAGAGATCAAAGTGTATTAAAAGACCCTTTTTACATGATATTATTATGGGCAAGATGTATCAACGTTTTCCTCAGAAGTGCTCTTCAATTTTGGCTCGTTAAATATATAATATCATTAGGTTACACCAATAAACCTTTGACAACATTCGTCTTTGCTTACATGGTCACATGTAATCCATTAACTGGTAATTTAATAGGAGCTAAATTATCCCCTCTCTTCGGTGGCTATACGAAAAAAGCGTCTTTATATTATGTCTTAATTTGGCAAATCGCTGCTTGCGCGGCGTTCACTCCTGCGCCTTATTTCGAAGAGTGGTGGAAGTTCTGTATTTTCGCTTCGATGTATCAAATATTAGGAATGGCCAATGTAAGTCCGATTGGAAATATAATGACTACAAGTTTGAATAAAGAACAGAAAAAAAGAGCAGGAGGTGTCATGGCTGTTTTCAATGTTATTATTGGCAGTGTACCAGCTCCTCCGATTTATGGGCTTATTTTAGATAGATATGGTGAATATAATAAACATTGCGCTATGATTGCTTATAAAAATTATTTATATCTCACTGTGCCTTTGATTTTTATTGCTATTATTATAAGAGAAAGGCAGCGGCTAAGTGGACTACACTTGCTGAGAATACTGCTTCAACCACTGCTTATGTATCTCTGGGTAAAACGGAAACGTATATGTTCAGAATTGTTGTCAAGGATAGCAAAGGCTTATCTGCCGAAAAAATATTCTATGTAGATGTTTTGCCCAAGCTGATAAATACCTCGGCTGTGAATGCGTCAAAGCTTTTGGTAGGGGCGAAAGTTTGTCTGTCGGGTGCGGCAGAAGGCGGAGAAGAACCATATTGCTACACATATCAGTATCAGAAACCTGGTAAGACTTCATGGATAACACTCGGTGAGAAATACGGCACTGCTGCAACAGCACACTTCACCCCAAAGGCTGCCGGAACATATAAAGCCCGTGTACTTGTAAAAGACAGCAACGGTACTTTAAAATCTTCTGTATTCACTATCGATGTAACGGGTGAACTGCTCGTGAATAATTCTACAATCAATGCGACCACAGTTACACTTGGAAATAAATTAACTATCACAGCAAAAACAACCGGAGGTACAGAAGCTTTCTACTACACCTACGAGTACAAAGCACCGGATGCAAGCAAATGGACAACAATAGGCAAACGTAATTCTACCAATACTAACGCATCATTTACTCCTGCTTCAACAGGAATTTATGAAACAAGAGTATATATTAAAGATGCAAGCGGATTTGTAACAGTTAAGAATTTCAAAGTTGCTGTAAAGTAATCGATATCTAAAACCTGAATCCGTGAAACTCAAATTGCAGAACAAGGCTGAAATATGGATAAACACCGCATTTTTAGCAAAAATTCCGATGCTTGAATTTGCACCAAATGGGTGCAGAAAACCAGATATGCTAAATGCTTGAAACACCTGATTTCATACGACTTTTCAATATCTTCAAAAAATCAGTTTCACGGATTCAGGTACTATGTTATCGTAGCCTCGCTTTGCGGGGCTTTTTTCTTTTATAATGCGAAAAAGGGTAGCCGTGGGTGGGATGGGTGTGGTATAATAGTGTAAATTAGAATTTATATTAGGAGTTATTAAAATGATTATTTGGAAACGTATGGTAAATGAAGGATAAATGTTTATGAATTAGTTACTGGCGGTCAACTTGGAAATTTTGATGGGGTGTATTGTGTTTCTATTGAAATTGCAAAAGAAGTTGCAAAAAAATTTTATGAAACCGGAGAAGAATGTGATAAATATAACTGGGAATAATATTTGCGTTGATTTTGAAATATGAATTTTTAATTTTTTTTACTAAGTGTGTTCGCTTGGAAGTGGGGCTGTGTCCTCGTTTTTTGCTCCTTCAAAATAGGAACTGGTTCCGCTTTTGACAGGATAGCAGATAAATCAATTTTCCCTGAAAGAATCAAGTTTCTTTGTTCTTGAGTCAAATTATCAAACATTCTATTTAATACATAGTTTTCACTTTCTGCTTTTTCTGAAATTTGAAAAAGGCAAGTAAAAGTGACTTCCCATAAGGATGATACCAAGAACAATCGATTGAGACAAACAAAGGCGAGTGAAAC
>CACXAK010000208.1 GCA_902765655.1 uncultured bacterium
CCTGGTCATCGTCACCAACTACAAATACATTGCGCGAATTCATATTTTCTGTAATTTTTATAATAATATCATTTTGGGGTTTATTGGTATCCTGATATTCATCAACAAACAAATAATCATACTGATTTGCAACTTCTTTCAAAAATGACGGATTGTCATCAAATTTTTCAAGCACAAGATTTATCATGTCATCAAAATCAATGTAATGTTCAGAATCCATTTTTGATTGGTACAATTCGTATAATTGCCATAGCTCATTTGCTTTATCTATTCTTTTTTGTGCGTTTTCCACATTTTTTATTGCCTGATCAGTTATTTTTTTACCTGTTTCCTGCAATTCCCGCAGTTTATCTGTTGCTCTTTTAAGCTCCGGTTCCCAATCCTGATTCTCTTTTAAATTTTTGAAATATTGTTCTTTTGTTAATCTGTGTGATTTAATTTCTTCAATTTGATCCTGAATTTCTTTCATTGCGCGATAAGGATCATTCATTTTTGTGCGGTAAGATTTAGGTTCCAGTTTATCAATACACTCTTTTATGAATTTTTTTATTACGGTATCAGTCATGATTTTGTAATTATCAGGAAGGTCAAAATCCTGAGGATGATTTTTAATTACATCAAGACAAAAACTGTGATAAGTGGAAACATATACTCCGGAATCCAATATATTAAGCTCTTTATCAAGACGATTTTTCATTTCATTTGCTGCGGGCTGAGAAAATGTCAGGGCAAGAATTCTCTCCGGCTCAACCCCTTTGGATAAAAGGTTTTTAATACGTTCTATAATCGTATAAGTTTTACCTGTCCCGGGACCTGCTAATAGCATCACAGGGCCATCAATATGATTTATTGCTTTTTGCTGTTGTTCATTTGGTTTAATTTCCATTTTCAAAACTCCTTAAAATTATTTTACCATAATTTTTAATACAAGATAATTTTATAATGTATGTATGCCAAAAACGGACACAATAAGAATATACGTTTTTAAAATACTCCTTAAATTTATTGCCGGAAATTAAATATAGAAACTTTACTTTTCTGGTTTTTATACTATACTGAAACAAATTGGAGTTAAATGTAAAAGAAAAATGAAAAAAATTATATCGCTAATACTAATTTTATTAATAAATTTCTTTGTAGTGTCACCTGTGTTGGCAGATGAAAACGAGTATACAGAACAGGATACGCCCGTTTTTACAACAGAAATTGAAGAAGAAACTGTTTTTTTGAATCCGAATACACAATATGTACTTGAGTTAGAATCTGATTTAGATATAAATGAAACAAATACTAATGATGAAATATATTTCAGATTAATTTCAAAAGTTCAGGCATCAAACGGTATGTATTTACCTGAACATACAAGATTTGCGGGAAAATTTAAAAAAATTAAGAAAAGTCAGCCATTGTTTAAAAGAGCAAGGGCTTACATTATAATTGATAAATTAATATTCCCAAATGAAAAGATTTATACTGTAAGAATGGAACCTAAAAACGGAAGTGATATGAAATCTTCTCAAATTTTAAATACTATTAGGGCAATACCTGCGGGTGTAGGTGTACTTTCGTTTTCTTTGATAAGTGTCGCGGTAGTTGCTATCGAATCCGTGAGTGTTGTTGGTTTGGTTGTAGTCCCGAGGACATGCAGAGGTTTCGGGCTTTTAATCAGTTCAATGGCAAAAGGGTTGAATTATAAATTAAAAGCAGGAAATAAAATTATATTTAAGTTGGATACCCCGGCATATATTCACGTAAGTGATATACAATCAAAATAATTCTTTTATTTCTTATAACTCAATTTGTATTTTGTTCAGGAGTTAATGATTCAAGAACTGTATGTTTTGTAATAATGGCAAGTGCGTTGCGAGCAAAACCGTTCCGGCTTTGCTCGCTTGTTCAACCCACTGTAATTTAACACTCAAAACAAGATCAAATTATCTGTTAGATTAAGATTTAAAAGCAATTAAATTTGCTATAAAACAAATTAAAACCAAAATTGTTAATAAAAATTTATCTCAAAATTAGTATGACAAACTTGTCAAATTTGATTTCATTGCATCTGCCCTTTGCATATATCTGTAAAGTATCTTGTTTGCTACATCTTGAGGCATATCTATAAATTCTAAACCTGCTTTATCACCTTCAATTTTTACAACTTTTGCATTCAATGTGATATCAACGTCATCAAATTTAATTGTTATTTTTGTTGTTTTACCGCGTTTTAATTTTTTGTCGTTTTTAACGGATACACCTGTTGTCGAAATATCTATAATATCATAATTTGAACTCAAGTCGGTATCTGTCGTTGTATCAAATCTTTCGGATATACGTTTTTGTGGTTCATTATAATTATTTTTATCAATATCATTAGTCATTTTTATATTTTCTATTAAATCTTTATTTTCCTTAAAGCCGCGATTTACAAAGTTCCATGCACTATGATATCCGTTTACAAGCATTGTCGGATTATTATAAACTGTCGGTGCACTTGTGTGCATATTTATCGTGTCATTAAGTCCAAGATTAAATGAACCTGTTTTCTTTGTATATAACTGAATATCAGCAGCCGGCAGTAAACCGATTCTTTCATTATCTACAACTGCTGCTTTATTACTGTTTCTAATTTCTGCAAAGTTATTTACATAAGCATTATCAAAGTGTAAATTATCTTTATTTGTGCTTATATATGCGTTA
>CACXAK010000209.1 GCA_902765655.1 uncultured bacterium
AATCTTGCCCTTGAACTTGCAAAAATTACGAAAGAAAATATAGCATTAATTGATTTAAATTTTCAAACGGGGGATATTACAACATTTCTTGATTTAAAACCGTCTTTTAATATTTCGTATATGCTTGAAAATATAGATAAGATCAACGAGACATTTTTGCTAAGTACTTTAGAACAGTATAAGCGTACGAGTTTGTACGTTCTTGCCGATCCCCCGTATTTCAAGCAGGCAGATGATATTAAACCGACTCAGATAACAAAACTTTTTAATACGCTAAAAGATACATTTTCGTACATCATAGTTGATGCAGAAGCAAGTTTTGACGGAAAGAATATTGCTGCTCTTGATAATTCTGATGTAATATTGTTGGTTACGGTTGCTAATTTACCTGCTCTCAGAAATACGCAAAGATGTCTTGAATTATTTGACAAATTGGGTTATGACACTGATAAAACAAAAATTGTTGTAAACCGTTATATGGATAATGATGAAATTAAAGAAGAAGATGTAAAAAAAGTTTTGTCAAAAGGTGTATTCTGGAAAATTCCTAATAATTATTTTGCGATTATGAACGCGATTAACAAAGGTATTCCGGTAAGTGAAATAAACAGCTCAACAAATGTAGCGCAGAGTTATCGTGAGCTTGCAAAATATATGTCTGATAATTTGTATAAAAAAAATCTTGAGCAAAAGTATGAAAATATTTTAGAAAATTAATAAAAAGGAGAAAAAATGGGATTATCTGATTTTTTTAAAAAGACATTAACTTCAGAGAAAATTGAATATAATGATATTAAAGTTTCTGATCCGGGTATTTCGCGGGAAATAACAAAATCAAAATCTTCTATTCCAAGTATTAATAAAGATAAAAAGGACATTACTATATTTACGGATTTAAAAGATGAAACTATTGAAAAAATAAAAAATAATCCATTTTGGAATGAATATTCTCCATTTTCACAGGAGAAAATGGTAAGTAAATATTTTGACAATAAAATCAAAAGAAGTAAATATAACGGGATTAAGTACAGTTTATCTGATAAAAGAATTTTTATTGAGGACGTTTTAAAATCTGTTGTTTAAATATTTTGTTTAAAATATAATTCTTTTATGGAAAATGTTTTGGATAAAATAAAAAATACGGTAGTCGTTTCTGTTCAGGCAATGCCGTCAGAACCTCTTTATCTCGAAAAATGCATGGTTGCGATGATGAAAAGTGTTATAAATGGGGGCGCAGGCGGTCTTCGTGTTGCAGGAATAAGAGATATTGCAAATGCAAAAAGACTTTTTAAAGTCCCTGTTATAGGTATAACAAAACCTGAAAGAATTCCGCAAAATTACAAAGAAATTGTATATATAACTCCTACGATAAAGGATGTTATTGATATAGTAAATGCAGGTGCGGATATAGTAGCTTTTGACGGGACTCAGAGAAAACGCCCAAATGATGAAAAACTGCAGGACTTAATCAAATACGTTCATATTAAAAAGAAAATTGCAATGGCTGATGTAAGTACTATTGAAGAAGGTATAAAGGCGCAAGAAGCAGGTGCTGATGCTTTATCAACTACCCTTGCAGGTTATACTATGGAATCTATAAATTCTCCGTCAGATGGCCCGGATTTTGGGTTATTGGAGGAACTTGTAAAACAAACAGATTTGCCTGTAATGCTTGAAGGCCGTATTTGGGAGCCATGGCAGGTCGATAAAGCTTTTGAAATTGGCGCTCATTCTGTAGTTATCGGTTCTGCAATTACCCGCCCTCAGTTAATAACAAAAAGATTTGTTTTTAGAAATAAATAAGGAAAGATAACATGAAAATATTTTCAATAAGACCAGTTTCTAACCTTGATAGATTGAAAAATTTGTATCATATAATGGCTGCAAGTAAAACAGCCATAAAAAATAGTAACATTACATCTGATCTTGTAGCTTTTAGTGAGCAAAAACCATTAAAAAAAGGAAGAAGTATATGCGATATGCTCTCGGAATAGACGTTGGCGGAACCAAAATATACAGCGCAATAATTGATGAAAACGGACAGATTGTTTCGGATATAGAAAAAAATCCGACTCCAAAATCTTTTGATGAAATAAAACAATTATTCAAATCAATTATAAAAAAACACGAAAAAGATGTTGATGTAATTGCTTTTTCTACATGTGGTGCGGTTAATAATTCAAATAACCATATATTGGGTTCTACCGGTAATATTGCTGAGGGTTATCCTGATATGCAATTTGCTGAACTGTCTGCAAAACCTGTGTTTGTTGAGAATGACGCTAATTGTGCAGCGTGGGCTGAGTATAAAATCGGGGCCTCAAAAGGAACAAAAGTTTCTGTTATGCTTACTCTTGGAACAGGAGTCGGTGGCGGCATAATAATAAAAAATGAATTGTTAAAAGGTCAGAATGGTGCAGCAGGCGAAATGCATTTCAAAATGTATTCTGATAAACGCAGAAAATGCACCTGTGGCGGTTGGGATTGTTTTGAAATTTATGCATCGGGAAAGGGATTAAAGATTACTGCAGAAGAGATTTCTAAAAATCATGACATAACCACTTATGACGTAATTGAAGGCGTCCAAAAAGGGGACAGCTTGATGATTGAAATTTTCAATAAATGGCAGGATGATATAACAAACGGCATAATTGGCTTATCTAATATCTTCGATCCTGATTGCGTTGTTTTATCAAAAATACAGGATAATGCGAACAAAGAAATTATAACTACGCCAATAGTTGTTAAAAAAGCAGTGGCAGGTAATTATTCCGGCATGATAGGGGCAGCACTTCTTGCATTTGAAAAGGGTATAAATTAATGGGTAAATCAAAAGCAAGAATATTCAGAAAAGGTATAAATGACCAAATAGCAAAGATAAGCCGTGTCGCAAATGTCAAAAGCCAAGCATTATATAACAATGTTTGGTATAGAGCCCGAAGAACTTTTAGAAGGCGGCGCAAGTTACGAGGCAGTTGTAGCAATAAAGAATATTTTTACATAATGAATATAATAGAATCTGTAAAATTTTGGATAAATAATGCAAGGCCATATTCTGTACCTATGACGTTTTTAAGTTGGCTTGTTATTTTCTGTTATAGTGTGAAGCAAGGCGGCAATATCTTTTGCGGATTGATAGCACTTGTCGGAATTTCGTTGGTGCATCTTGCGACAAATTTAAGTGATGATTATTTTGATTACAAGCGGCTTTCCTGTGATGAAGAATTTTTAAATAATTCTAAGGAAATAAAGTGCAGGTATTTGCGTAACGGGCAGGCAACGGTTGAAAATCTGCGCAATGTTATCGTTTTTATGCTTGCTGTTGCTGCGTTATGCGGGTTTGTTTTATTTTTAAATTCCGGCTTGTACGTTTTGTTATTTGCTTTGGCTGTACTTCCTATTGCCCTTTTTTATTCTGTATTTTCAAGTAAGGGTTTTGGTGATGTTTCGGTAATTCTTGCATATGGACCGTTGATGTTTGAAGGTGTTTATTATGTTATGACAAAACATCTGTCTTTGGATGTGCTTATTTTATCAATAGCTTGTTCAATGTTTGTAAATACTGTTTTATATGCGCACATGCTCATGGATTTTGATGAAGATGTATGTTCCTCAAAACGAACTCTGTGTACTTTATTTAAAACTAAAAAAAGAGCTTTGAAATTTATGTCGGTATTTTACATAACCGGTTATATTTCTGTAATTGTGTTGGCGCTAAAAACGCACAACTATTATTTTGTGTTGCCGGTGCTTACAATACCGTTAGTATTTGATTTGTTTTCTTTGTTAAAGTTGTATAACGAAGACAAATATGTTTTACCCTATGCTCAGCCATGGCATTATCCGCTTGAAAATTGGGAACAAGTCAAGCATACTCCAAATGCTTCGTTTTTCCTGCGCTTTATGTTTGCGCGTAATATTACAACCTGGTTCATGCTTTTTATTTGTTTTGCATTGATGATTTCTTAGAAATATTACAAAATGTAAAGTTGAGTTTATCCTCTAAAAATCAATAATAACAATACTTTTGGAAATTTAGTATATATTATTTATATAAATTTCAGCACTTTTTTCGGGCATGATTTGTTTATTAATATATAGGACAGAGTATTAATTCAGTTGAAAAGGAGAATATATGGCAAGAGTTTTGATTTCAATGCCTGAAGAATTTCTAAGCAGAATTGATCAGGTGGCAACAGGAGAAAATCGTTCAAGAAGTGAACTAATCAGAGAAGCATTAAGAACTTACATTTACAAACAGAAGATTAAAGAATCCACAAGTTCAATCAAGAATGCTGATTTGTTAGAAAGTTTGTTGGGATAGCGCAATAGCGCAAAATCAATAGGTTATCGGATTTGGGAAACATATTATAAAAGCCCCCGCTTGTTGGGGGCTTTTTAATGCGTTATATTGTGCAGGCACTCGTTTATTCATTTTACGATTATTGTTTTTCGTCTCTCGCTTTGCTCGTGGCTCTGCAAAATACTTTACGCCCTCGCATTAAACGGCACCGTTCGCAATTAGTC
>CACXAK010000210.1 GCA_902765655.1 uncultured bacterium
ATTTGATACGAATTGTGAATATGAAAGTGAGGCAATGGAAAATTTGCCAAAAGAAATATCTATTTGATGTTTTGGATAGTAAAAATTACAGGAGAATAGTTTGAAATCATGGAAAGTAATTCAATAGAAAAATCTGAAAAAAGGATAAATCACCAAAAAATAAAATACCATTTACAAATTAAAATTAAACTTATAGAACAAAATTATGAACTTATAAAAAAAATTATTAATGTTAAAGATTGTATATCTGATTTAAATTTTGGTTTATATGATAAAAATTGTTTTGAAACTAATTGGAAAAGTATAGATCTTGTTTCGGACAAAGAGAATGTTAAAAATCTTAATAACACTTGCATTCCAAACAATTGTCTTGAAAAAATTTTAAAAGAAAACATAAAATTTCGCCGTAAAAATAATAATTTGAATTCCGAGGAGCTTTCTTATTGTTGTGAATCATATGATTTAGAGTATAATCCGCCATCTTCTAAAATAATGTTCGACTTGACAGGTTCTATTGATTTAGTGGTTCCCTATATTGAAGAAAATTCAGTAGCGCATTGTGATAATGATCAGATTAAGGTGCAAGGAAATACTACTACAGATATTAGCATAAATAGCAATTTTTTATCAAACGGTAGATTATCAAAAGAATGTTTCGATAATTGTGTACAGAAAAATGATAAAAATATAAATAATTTGCAAATTTCATCAAATGGACCAAATTCTTTTAAAAATTCTAGTGGGAGTATTCCTCAACACAAAATTAAAATACCCGAATATTCAGATAAGCAAAAAATTGATCATAAAAATGAATTTAGTTACTCAAATGGTGAAAGTCCATTGTCGGATAAAAATCAAAAAATTGATTCTGCAATTCCTAGTCCCATTGTTGAACGTTTCTATGAAAAAAATTCGGGTTCAAACACTTCCAAAGTAGTGGTGGATAATAAGCCTTCCAAAGCATATATTGAAAGTTTATGGCAAAGCAAGGAATGTCCGTCCAATATGCCGTATCGTAAGGAAAATAAGCATAAACTTGCTTTATATGATGAAAAAAACGGAAGAACAATAATTGGAGCAAGCATGAGAGGAAGAAGCCATGCTCACTCAGGAACTGCAAGAGATGACGACTTCGGAGTTAAATGTACATCAAACTGTGATTGGATCATAGTGGTGGTAGCTGACGGGGCTGGTTCAGCAATGTATTCTAGGAGAGGATCTCAGATTGTTAGTGAAAGTGTAACTGAGTATTGTGATAAGTTACTTAGTGATCCTAATAATAAAATTAATCAATTAATAGATAACATTACGGAAAATTATACGAATGAATATTTAATTAAAATAAAGAAAGCCGGGTATGAAATTTTGGTAAACGCAGCTCATGATGCGCAGAAAAAAATTTTATACGAAGCCTCTAATGCTGTTCCTGTAGATTCTTCGGATACAGCGAAAATTACATCAAAAGATTATGCTACAACATGTTTGATAGCTATAACAAAAAAATGTTTAATCGGAGATTTGGTTATTTCATTTTCTATCGGTGATGGTGCTATTGCTTGTTATGCGCCGAGTGATACCGGTAACGTAAAATATTTAATGAGTATGCCAGATTCCGGAGAATTTGCAGGACAAACTCATTTTATTACCATGAATACGATTTTAAAAAATTATCAGGAAATTATTAATAATCGGATGCGTTTGTGTGTATTTAAAGAAAAATATAAAGCACTTATGCTGATGACTGACGGTGTGTCGGATCCTTATTTTGAAACTGAGGACTTATTGACCGATAACAGACAGTGGGATGTTTTTTGGAACAGATTAACATCTCAGGATGATAATCATTTAGAACTTGATAAAGATAAAGACTGTAATTCATCATTATTGCTTGAATGGTTGAATTTTTACGAATCAGGACATCATGATGATAGAACAATTGTAGTGGTTTATTAATATGAATATTATTAAATTAAATGCTTTAGATGGAACCCAGATAGAGTTTGATAAAGATTCGCAGGCAGGTTGCGGAGCAATGAAAGATGTATATTTCAGCCCCGATAAATCGTATGTTGTTGGATTTTTCAGAAAGCCACAGGACAATAATTCTAGAGAAAGATTGCAAACTATTGTCACAAATTATAAAAAAATGCTTTTTGAAAATGAAGGCGGAAAAAACATAGAGTCTCTTTTTTGCTGGCCTACGCATATCGTTGAGTATAATGACGGCAATAAAGTAAAAATTGGCGTCGTTTGTCCTACATATGATAAAAAATTCTTTTTTGCTTCAGGTAAATTTAAAGGAAAAGAACAAGAAGGAAAGTGGTTTGCATCAGCAAAGTTGAGAAATAAATTTTTGGAATCCGATGTTAAGGGTAATTGGTTAAATTATTTGCAGGTCTGCATAAAAATTGCGAGGGCTGTAAAAAGACTTCATGCAGCAGGTCTTGCGCATTCTGATCTTTCTTATAAAAATATATTGATTAATCCTCTCAGTGGTGATGCCTGCATTATAGACATTGACGGACTTGTTGTTCCGGGAGGTGAGGATGTGCATCCTTTCTTCTATGGTGAGGAGCCTAGCCCACATTTCGGCAAAGAATGTGTAGAACGTGATTATTTTGAGATTATTCTTATCCGTTTAGCTAAGAGCAAGCATATTCCTATTTTAT